>NZ_RBMB01000076.1:0-668 GCF_003989485.1 Kocuria sp. HSID17590
TCGCCGCGGTCCTCGGCGTGGATCGGCTGCGGGACGCGTTGCCGGAGCACCCCACGGACGACGACGCCGCCGCGGCGCTCGGCCGCTTCGACGCCCTCGTCGCGGACGGGGCACCTCTGGACGGCGACCCCGAGGGCGTGCGGCTGCGGCTGCGGCACTCGCTCACCGAGATGGTCCGCTCGGTGCGGATCGCGGACGAGCTCGCGACGCCGGACGCGGACTGGTCGCTCGTGGGCCGCCTGCTCGTGGCCGGGCACGAGTCCATGCGCCTGGACTGCCAGGTCTCCGTCCCGGAGCTCGACGCCGCCGTGGCCGCGTGCCTCGACGCCGGCGCCCTGGGTGCGAAGGTGGTGGGGGGCGGCTTCGGCGGGTCCGTGCTGGCGCTCGCACCCGCGGACGACCTCGATGCCCTGGCGCGCTCCGTGTGCGCCACCTTCGCGGAGCACGGTTTCCGCGACCCCCTGTTCCTGACCCTGCAGCCGTCCCCCGCAGGCCGCCGGATCCTCTGAGCTGCGGGAACCCCACCCAGCTCTCTCCCTAGCGTTCACCACCCGTCCCCTCCGACACCTCAGACCGGGAGCCCCCAGTGTTCGCAGCACAGACCTCCGCCCGCCGCCTCAAGCGCGGTGCGGCCGCCCTGCAGCGCGGGGACGTGCCCGCCGCCCGGG
>NZ_RBMB01000077.1:0-915 GCF_003989485.1 Kocuria sp. HSID17590
TGGCAGGTTCCAGGGGTCCTCGCAACACCTGGTTGTTTAGTCAGTGATTAGTAGATCACGCAGACGCTGGGCTGGGTTCTTCCAGTCCAGCGTTTTGCGTGGTCGCCCGTTGAGTTCCTGGGCAACATGCTCGAGATCCTCCGGGCTGTAGACCCCTAGATCGGTGCCCTTGGGGAAGTACTGGCGCAGCAACCCGTTCGTGTTCTCATTCGAGCCGCGTTGCCAGGGCGAGTGCGGATCACAGAAGTACACCGGCACTCCCGTGGCGATCGTGAACTGTTTGTGCCGTGCCATCTCCGCACCCTGGTCCCACGTCAGGGACCCTCGCAGGTGCTGGGGCAAGGACCCGATCAGCCTGACCAGAACATCGCGGACTTCCTCGGCCGTGTGACCTCCCGGCAGGTGCCCGAGCATCACGTACCGCGTGGAACGCTCGACCAGGGTCACGATCGCGGAACTACCGCCGGTACCCACGATCAGATCCCCTTCCCAGTGTCCGGGCACAGCCCGGTCCTCTATCGTCGGTGGTCGGGCAGAGATCATCACCATCTCATCGACGAAGCGCGCAGAACGCGCCTGGGGGTCACGGTGGGGTTTGCGTCGGGTCCGGCCCGTGCGCAATGCGGCAGCGACCTCGCGTTTGAGCCCACCACGGGCTTGGAGATACAAGGCCTGATAAATCGTCTCGGTGCTCACGCGCATGCTTCTCTCCTCGGGGAACTCCTCGATAAGAGTGTTGCTGATCTGCTGCGGAGACCACCGCAGCAACAGCCTGGCCTGCACGTACTCCCGTAGCCGGCCCGGGGCCAGGAGCTTGGCCTGTTTCGGACGAGCCCGTGAGCGCGCCCAGCCACGGTGAGCGACATAGGCCCTGTAGTGCCCTGCCACGGAACGGTTGTCGATCTCTCGTTTGAT
>NZ_RBMB01000078.1:0-877 GCF_003989485.1 Kocuria sp. HSID17590
GGTCCGGACCGTGACCGACGCGATCGTCGTGGACGCGGTCCGTGACGCGGCCTGGCGCGACGAGACACTGCCCGGCGGGAGCACACGCCGGAAGATGACCCCGGAGGGTCTTTACGGACGGAAGAAGATGACCGCGTTCATCCGCCGCACCACGCTCCGGGACGTGTCTCGCGGTGCGGTGGACCGCGCGATGCGGGCCCTGGGCCTTTCCGGGGTCACGCGGGCGAAAGCGATCCGCACCACGATCCCCGCCAAGGATGGGGTCCGTGCCGGGGACCTGCTGAACCGGGACTTCACCGCTCCGCGCCCGGATCACACGTGGGTGACGGACTTCACGTATGTGCGGACGTGGGCCGGATGGGTGTATGTCGCGTTCATCCTCGACGTGTTCTCGCAACGCATCGTCGCCTGGCATGCGCAGACCAGCAAGCACACGGACCTTGTGATGATCCCGCTGCGGATGGCGCTGTGGCGGCGTGACCGGGACGGGCATCCCGTCGGTCCCGGCCAGCTCCGGCATCACTCCGACGCCGGATCCCAATACACATCCGTAGTGCTGACCGATCACCTCGCGCTCGAGCAGATCGCACCCTCGATCGGAAGCATCGGCGACGCGTACGACAACGCCCTGATGGAGACGATCAACGGCGTCTACAAGGCCGAATGCGTCCGCACCACCATCTTCCACGACGGCCCCTACAAGACGATCGCGGACGTCGAGTTCGCGACAGCTGGGTGGGTCGACTGGTACAACCACCGCAGGCTCCACGGTAGCCTCGGAATGGTCAGCCCCGACGAGTTCGAGGCGGCCTACTACGCGGCCCTCAACCCAGAGCCGCTCCCCGCATAGAAGCGGCCGAGAACCTGGGACGGTTCA
>NZ_RBMB01000079.1:0-737 GCF_003989485.1 Kocuria sp. HSID17590
CCACTTCCCGTGGCGGTCATCTGCTCGCTGCTCGGCGTCCCCGAGTCCGACGGCGAGTACTTTCGCGCCCTCTCCGACCGGATGGCGACCTTTTCCGGCGAGGACGCCCACGTCGCCCGCGAGGAGTTCGGCCGCTACATGGCCGGGCTCGCCGAGGGCAAGCGCGCCGAGCCGGGCGAGGACGTCATCACCGACCTCGTGCAGGCCCAGGCCGAGGACCCCGGGTTCGGCTACCCGGAGATGGTCCGGCTCCGCGTCGGGCTGCTGTTCGCCGGCCACGAGACCACCGTGAACCGGATCGGGCTCGGCATGCTGTTCCTGATGACCAATCGCGCCGAGTGGGACAAGCTAGCCGCGGACCCGGACGGCCGGATCGACGCCGTCATCGAGGAGGTCATGCGCCTCGGCGCGACCGGCGACCTGGGGCTGCTGCGCTACGCCCACGAGGACGTGGAGATCGCCGGGGTCACCATCGCGCGCGGCGACGCGGTGATCCTCTCGGTCAACGCCGCCAACCGCGACGTCGACGTCTTCGACCACGCGGAGACCTTCGACCCCGACCGCACCGAGCGCGGACACGTCGGCTTCGGCCACGGGCCGCACTTCTGCATCGGCGCGAGCCTGGCCCGCACCGAGCTGCGTGCGGTCTTCGCGACGCTCGCCCGTCGGCTGCCGGAGCTGGACCTCGCCGTCGGCATGGACGAGCTCGACGTGCGCACCGACCACATCACCGGCGG
>NZ_RBMB01000080.1:0-691 GCF_003989485.1 Kocuria sp. HSID17590
CAACCACGACCGCCGGCATTCATCGCTCGGCTACCTCGCACCCGTCGACTACGCTCGGCAATGCACCCATCAATCGGAAACCGACGACTCGCACAGCGACCGGACCGAATGAAGGGGGCGGCCCACTGGCCTGTGCGTCGGGGCAGGGTGATCCGGACGTGGGTCATCTGGTGCAAGTGTTGGACCCGGTGGAGACGGTGGGGTTTTTCCTGAATCCGCCCGACTCGGGTGCCCTCTCACCGCTGCCCGACAAGAAGTGGGTGAAGACGGCCGCGACGAAGTTGAGCATGTGTGACACGCAGGAGGCCTTCGAAGTGAGCGAACGGATCGGAGCGAGTATCCTGACCCCGGGTGGCCCGGAGTCGCCGACTCAGTTGGGAATCTGCAGGAGCGTGCGCCGTTTGCGACCGTATGGTTCACCGTCTCGTCCAGGCAAGAAGCGGCTGAGTTCACCGCCGGCCGTGCGAAGAACCTCGCTGAGCAAGACTGAATCCTCGACGCGCATCTCGCGGAGGCGAACGGCCTCGATCACTTCAAAGCGGCTCTTCATGAACAAGGGTGTAGTCGGTTGAGCGCGTCGGTGGCCGGGTAGGGGTCGAGGTCTCCCGGATGATGGAAGTTCTTCACGCTCGCCATCCCGAAAGACCTCGACGTGCTCCACCCTACTTTCGCGACCCCTGACCTGACCACG
>NZ_RBMB01000081.1:0-669 GCF_003989485.1 Kocuria sp. HSID17590
CGATCGGTGTCGACGAGCACGTCTGGCGACACACGAGGCTGGGCGACAAGTACGTCACCGTGATCATCGACCTCACGCCCGCGAGGAACAAGACCGGGCCGGCGAGGCTGCTGGACATGGTCGAGGGCCGCTCCAAGGCGGTGTTCAAGCAGTGGCTCGCCGCCCGCCCTGCGGACTGGGCGAAGCGGATCGAGGTGGTCGCGATGGACGGCTTCGCCGGGTTCAAGACCGCTGCCGCCGAGGAACTCCCCGACGCCGTCCCCGTCATGGACCCGTTCCACGTGGTCCGCCTCGCCGGCGACGCGCTGGATGTCTGCCGGCGTCGGGTCCAGCAAGACACCACCGGTCACCGCGGGCTCAAGGGCGACCCGCTCTACAAAGCCCGCCGCACCCTGCACACCGGGGCGAGCCTGCTCACCGACCGGCAGCGGGCACGCCTGGACGCAGTGTTCGCGAGCGAGGAGCACGTCGAGGTCGAGGCGACCTGGGGCATCTACCAGCGCATCGTCGCGGCCTACCGGGAGCCCGACAAGAAGAAAGCGAAGGCGATGATGCAGGAGGTGATCGCTGCGATCAGCAGCGGCGTTCCCGCGGCGCTCGTCGAGGTCCGCAAGCTCGGCCGGACCATGAAGCAGCGGGCGGGCGACATCCTCGCGTTCTTCGACCGCC
>NZ_RBMB01000082.1:0-319 GCF_003989485.1 Kocuria sp. HSID17590
CTAGCACGGTCACCACGTCGGGCAGTTCCTCGACGGCGGCGGTCTTGAACCCGGTGAAGCCGTCCATCGCGACCACCTCCACGCCGTCGCGCCACTCCTGCGGGCGGTCGGCCAGCCAGGTCTTGAACGCCTGCTTGGAGCGTCCTTCGACCATGTCCAGCAGCCGTGCCGGGCCGGTGCCATCTCGCACTAGGGTGAGGTCGATGATCACGGTGACGTACCTGTCGCCGCGACGGGTGTGCCTCCACACGTGCTCATCGACCCCGACGACCTTCACCCCCTCGAAGCGGTGCTCCTCGTCGATCAGCACCCGCTTGCC
>NZ_RBMB01000083.1:0-278 GCF_003989485.1 Kocuria sp. HSID17590
ACGCGGTGCTGCACCGCAGGTACCTCACCGTGGCAGAACGCGAGACGATCGCTGACCTGCACCGGGCTGGTGTCAGTCTGCGCGCGATAGGCCGTGCTCTGGGTCGGCCTGCCTCGACGATCAAACGGGCTCTTCACGAACGAGGGTGTATTCGGTTGAGCGCGTCGGTGGCCGGGTAGGGGTCGAGGTCTCCCGGATGATGGAAGTTCTTCACGCTCGCCATCCCGAAAGACCTCGACGTGCTCCACCCTACTTTCGCGACCCCTGACCTGACCACG
>NZ_RBMB01000084.1:0-263 GCF_003989485.1 Kocuria sp. HSID17590
TCGGTGGCCGGGTAGGGGTCGAGGTCTCCCGGATGATGGAAGTTCTTCACGCTCGCCATCCCGAAAGACCTCGACGTGCTCCACCCTACTTTCGCGACCCCTGACCTGACCACGTTCTGCCGCCTCGACGAGCTCGGCCTCGTCGCCGTCGGCCAGCTGATCGAGCCGGATCGGGCCACGATCGAATGCCGCGTCGTCGAGGACGACCCGTGGTGTCGGAAGTGCGGTGTCGAGGGCGTGCCGCGGGACACGGTCACGCGTCG
>NZ_RBMB01000085.1:0-253 GCF_003989485.1 Kocuria sp. HSID17590
CCCGTAGCCGGCCCGGGGCCAGGAGCTTGGCCTGTTTCGGACGAGCCCGTGAGCGCGCCCAGCCACGGTGAGCGACATAGGCCCTGTAGTGCCCTGCCACGGAACGGTTGTCGATCTCTCGTTTGATGGCTCTTCACGAACGAGGGTGTAGCGCGGGTCTGAACCCTCCGGCTTCGAGCAGCGACCGAGCGATGTAGTGGGTGAGGTTGCGGAAGCCGAGGGCGGAGCCGCGGAGGTGTTCGAGTCGCCCGTT
>NZ_RBMB01000008.1:0-104618 GCF_003989485.1 Kocuria sp. HSID17590
CGGCGACGCCGCCGGGTCCGGTTCGGCGCGCACGTCCTCCTCGCGGGGCGCCCGCGGTGGTTCGTCCCAGCGCGGCGGCGCCGGCCAGGTGCCGGACCGCGCCACGGCGGCGGCGCAGCGGCGTCGTCAGAACAACCGCTCGGGTCAGCCCTCGCGCTGAGTCAGCTTCCGGGAAGTGCCCCGCCCGCGTGACCGCGCGGCGGGGACCAGCCCCTGAACCACCGAACCCCTGGTCCGCATCGCGCGGGCCGGGGGTTCGTCGTACCGGGGGCGGCTCCAGGGGTGTCGAACCGCTCAGGTGCTGCGTCCGTACGGCCGAGCCACCATGATCTCGGCAGTCGGCAGTCGGCAGTCGGCAGGTCGGGTGCGTCGGCAGTCGGTGCCCGCCCGGGGGCTCAGGCCGGCGGGGTGAGGGAGCGCAGGAAGTCGAGCGTGACGTCCTCGTGGGCGTCGACGAACACGCGGTGCGGTCCCTCGGGCACGGGCTTGTCTCCCGGGACCACCACCACGGTCATGCCCGCGGCCACGGCACTCTCCACGCCGGGCTCGGAGTCCTCCATGGCCACGCAGTCGCGCGGCGGGACGCCGAGCAGCCGGGCTCCCGCGAGGTACGGTTCCGGGTCCGGCTTGGCGCGGGACACGTCGTCGTGCGAGACGATCCGGGTGAGGACGTCCGGGGCGCCCGCGGAGGTGGTCCGGGCGACGGAGCCGAGCGCGTTGGTCACGATCGCCGCGGGGGTCCCCGCCTCCTTCAGCTCGCGCAGCAGGGAGGGGATGCCCGGCAGGAACGGGACCTCGTGGTCCATGCTGCCGATCACGTGCTCCGCCAGCTGCCGGGTGATCTCTTCCACGGAGTCGGTGGCGCCGCGCTCGACCATGAGCCGGGCGGCGTCCTGCACCGTGCCGCCCAGGGTCGCGTGGTCGTCCTCGGTGTCCCAGCTCTGCTGGTGGGTGCCGGCCACGTGGCGCTTGGCGGCGGCCCACTGCGGCTCGGTGTCGACGAGCGTGCCGTCGTGGTCGAAGAGGACGGCTCGGGGGTAGGACATGGTCACCTTTCGGCAGGGAACGACGGGGATGATCGGGAGCGGGCGGGCGCCGGCGGGACCCGTGAGGGCACGGCGCCGGGGAGTTGGGACCCGGGGAGTCCAGTTCCGGGGAGGTCCGGAGCCGGGGGCGGGCTCGACCCGTCTCCGCCTCTGTCGGCTCAGGGCGCTGCTCAGCCCCGGGGCGCGAGCGAGCGCAGGAAGTCCAGGGTGAGGCTCGCGTGCTCGGGCACGTGAACGATCCGCGGGCCCGGTTCCACGGTCTGCTCACCGGGGACCACCACGGTCACCATGCCCGCGGCCACGCCGGCGGCGGCTCCGGAGGGGGAGTCCTCCACGACCACGCAGTCCTCGGGCGCGACGTCGAGGCGGCGTGCGGCCTCGAGGTAGGCGTCCGGATCCGGCTTGGGGGTCACACCCTGCGCCACCTCCTCGTCGCCGATGACCACCCGGAACAGGTTGTCCGGGGCGCGGCCGGCAGCGTAGCGCGCCACCTCCGAGGTGGCGTTGGTGACGATCGCGGCGGGGATTCCGGCCCGGTCCAGCTCGTGGAGCAGGGGCTCGATCCCCGGGATGAACGTGGGCGGGTCCTCGGCCAGGACCTCCCGGAGGATCCCGTGGAACTCGCGCTGGATTTCCTCCTGGCTGCCGGGGACGCCCAGTTCCCCGAGCCTGCGGATGGTGTGCGACAGCGGCATCCCCAGGGTGTCCCGGGTGTCCTGATCGGACCACTGCCCGCCGTGCGCGGCCGTGATCCGCTGCTTTCCCCGTTCCCACAGCGGCTCGGTGTCCACGAGGGTGCCGTCGTGGTCGAAGAGGACGGCCCGGGGGAACTGTGAGGTGCTCATGGACCCAGGCTACGTCCCCGCTCCGACACGGCCCGGGACCCACCACCGGCCACCTGCCGGGGGACACCTATCATGGGGGCCATGAGCTCCCCGGCCCCGATCCTCCCCGCGAGACCCGGTTCGGCTCTCGCCCGCAGCTTCCCCGTGGTCATGGTGGTCGTGGCCGCCGCGCTGGCCCTGTGGGTCGGCTTCGGACGGGGCCTGGCCGGGCTGCTGGGCACGCTCACCCCCGTCTACGCCCTGGCGATCGCCCTGCCCGTGCTGGCGCTGCACGTGGTGGCCGCCGCACTCTTCCGCCGGGACAGTCTGGACCACCCCTCCCGCTCCGTGACCCGCCGGACCATGGCCACCGCCGCGGCCGCGTGGGTCGTCACCGCGTGCTTCGGGTTCTTCCTCCCGGACTCCACCCCCGAGGGGATGCGTTCCCTGTTCACCCACGTGGCGGGGGCCGAGTTCCTGGAGCTCGGCTACGGCTTCGTCAACATCTTCGGGGTGCTGACCGTGGCGCTCGCCGTGGCCCTCGTGCTGCTGGCCGTCACGGAGCAGCGCGTCACGGCCCGTCGTCTGCGCGGGGACCCGCTGACGGAGGACGAGCGCCTGGACCGGCTGGAGCGGGAGCAGCAGGAATGGTCGGGCCCGCGGTCATGACGGTGCCCCTGCGCTCCGCGCGGCTTCTGCTGCGCGCCTACGACGCCGACGACGCCGCGTTCGTCCGCGACCTCTACTCGCGCGAGGCGGTGCAGCGCTTCCTCGGCGACGGCACCGCGCGCACCACCACGCTCAAGGCGGCGAGGGAGAAGATCGCGGGGTGGCAGGCCGCCTGGGGCGCGGATCAGGTGCTCGGCGTGTGGGCGGTGTGCGAGCCGGACGGGTCCCCGCTCGGCACCGTGCTGCTCAAATCCATCCCGGACTCAGGCGCGGACACCGCGCACGACGTCGAGGTCGGGTGGCACCTGCACCCGGACGCGTGGGGCCGCGGCTTGGCCACCGAGGCGGCGCGCACCGTGCTCGACCACGCGTTCGCCGCGGGTCTCGACCGGGTCGTCGCGGTGACCCATCCCGACAACACGGCCTCGCAGGCGGTCTGCCGACGGCTGGGGATGACGCACCGGGGCCGCACCCGCGCCTACTACGACACCGAGTGCGAGCTCTTCGAACTGATGGCCCCGGACAGTTTCACGGCATCGAGCAGCGGTGCCGTCCGGGACGACGCCGTGGGCGGCCGAGCCGCGGGCGCGGCGCCGCGGGGGGATGGGGAATCATGACTGGCGGGACCCGGACCGGCGCGGGCGCCACGGAGAACCCTGACCTGGTGGTGGGCGAGGACGGTCTGGCGCGCCCCCTCTGGGCCGCTGGCGACCCCCTGCTGCGCGAGTACTACGACCACGAGTGGGGCATGCCCGTGCGGGACGAGGCGGGGCTGTACGAGCGGATCGTGCTCGAGGGCTTCCAGTCCGGGCTCTCGTGGCGCACGGTGCTCGCCAAGCGGCCGGCGTTCCGCGAGGTCTTCCACGACTTCGACCCGGACGCCGTGGCCGCCATGGGCGAGGCCGACGTGCAGCGGCTCATGGGTGACGCGCGGATCATCCGCAACGAGCGCAAGATCCGCGCCGCGGTGACCAACGCGCGGGCCACGGTGGCGCTGCGCGAGCAGGAGGGTCTCGTGGACCTCGTGTGGTCCTTCCGCCCGGACGAGACGCCCGAGCCGGTGCGCTTCGCGGAGGTTCCCACCGTCTCCGAGCGCAGCACCGCGCTGTCGAAGGAGCTGAAGCGGCGCGGGTTCGCGTTCGTGGGGCCCACCACCATGTACGCGCTCATGGAGGCGATCGGCATGGTGGACACGCACCTGGTGGGCAGCCACCGGCGCGGCAGCTCGGGGCTGTGGACGTGAGACGGGCCGGGCCTGCGGGACGGGACCGGGCGACGTCGCCCCCCGAGGCCGCCTGCTGACGGCGCCTACTGGCGACGAAGGGCGATGACGAGGGTCAACGACGCCGCCGGGCCGGGGTGCCCGGCCGGGATCAGCTCCCGCGGCGGCGCAGGTAACTCTGGCCGTGGGCGTCCTTCACCATCTCGTACTCGGACTGCAGGTTGTTATACCACTGCTGGGTCTGCTCGCTCATCTGCTCGTTGCCGCGCAGGTCCGCGGGGCTGCGGTCGGCGGGTCCCACGAACTTCATGACGAAGTCGTCGAAGCGCTTGAAGAGGCTGTGGCGCGGGCGGTCGGGGTCGAGGCGGCGGGACATGGGAGATCCTTTTCACGGGACGGACGGGGTGGTCTCACCCCGACGATTAGGGCACTAATCATAGCCTGCCCACCCCCGAATTCCCCCAGAATTCCGGCGCCGAGGGCTTCACAAAGCAGGTTGAGTGGACTAGGCTCAAGATAATTGACAATCCGTTAACCAAGCAGAAGGAGATGCTGTGGACACCAAGTTCACCACCAAGTCTCAGGAGGCCCTGAGTTCTGCGGCGTCGAACGCCGCGACCGCGGGCAACCCCAACATCGAGCCCGCCCACACCCTCAAGGCCCTCATGGACCAGCGGGACGGTGTGGCGGTCGCGGTCCTGAAGGCCACCGGCGCCAACGCCGACGCCGTGTCCCTCAAGGCCAGCACCATCATCCACGAGCTGCCGAGCGCGTCCGGCAGCTCCACGGCCCAGCCCCAGCTGAGCCGCGCCGCGCTGCAGGCGCTGCAGGCCGCCGAGACCTATGCGCGCGAGCTGCAGGACGAGTACGTCTCCACGGAGCACATCCTTTACGGCCTGGCCGCGGGCCACGACAAGACCGCGGAGGCTCTGAAGGCCGCCGGTGTCACCACCGAGGCGCTCGCCGAGGCCATTCCGCAGGTCCGCGGTGACCGCCGCGTCACCAGCCCGGACCCGGAGGGGACCTTTCAGTCCCTGGAGAAGTTCGGCACGGACCTCACCGCCATTGCGCGTGAGGGCAAGCTCGACCCGGTGATCGGCCGCGACTCGGAGATCCGCCGCGTGGTCCAGGTGCTCTCCCGGCGCACCAAGAACAATCCCGTGCTGATCGGCGAGCCCGGCGTGGGCAAGACCGCCGTGGTGGAAGGCCTCGCGCAGCGCATGGTCGCAGGGGACGTCCCCGAGTCCCTGCGCGGGAAGACGCTGATCTCCCTGGACCTCGGGTCCATGGTGGCCGGCGCGAAGTACCGCGGCGAGTTCGAGGAGCGACTGAAGGCCGTCCTGGACGAGATCAAGAAGTCCGAGGGTCAGATCGTCACGTTCATCGACGAGATCCACACCGTGGTGGGCGCGGGTGCGTCCGAGGGCTCCATGGACGCGGGCAACATGCTCAAGCCCATGCTGGCCCGCGGCGAGCTGCGCCTGATCGGCGCCACCACGCTGGACGAGTACCGTGAGAACATCGAGAAGGACGCCGCCCTGGAGCGTCGCTTCCAACAGGTCTACGTGGGAGAGCCCTCGGTGGAGGACACCGTGGCCATCCTGCGCGGGCTCAAGGAGCGCTACGAGGCGCACCACAAGGTGCAGATCGCGGACTCCGCTCTCGTGGCCGCGGCCCAGCTGTCCCACCGGTACATCCCCAGCCGTCAGTTGCCGGACAAGGCCATCGACCTGATCGATGAGGCCGCGTCCCGGTTGCGCATGGAGATCGACTCCGCCCCGGAGGAGATCGACGAGCTGCGCCGCTCGGTGGACCGTCTGACCATGGAGGAGCTCGCCCTGGACGGCGAGACCGATCCCGCCTCGGTGGAGCGCCTGGCCGCGCTGCGTCGTGACAAGGCGGACAAGCAGGCGGAGCTGGACGCGCTCAACGCCCGGTGGGAGTCCGAGAAGGCTGGCCTGAACCAGGTCGGCGAGCTCAAGGCGCGGATCGACGAACTGCGCTCGCAGGCCGAGCGCGCCCAGCGCAACGGGGACCTCGGCGAGGCCTCCCGGTTGCTGTACGGCGAGATCCCCGCCGCGCAGAAGCAGCTCGACGCCGCCCAGGCACAGGAGGACGCCAGCGGCGTCCCCGAGGACACCATGGTCTCGGAGGAGGTCACTGCGGACGACATCGCCGAAGTCATCTCCGCCTGGACGGGCATCCCCGCCGGCAAGATGCTGCAGGGCGAGTCCGAGAAGCTGCTGCACATGGAGGAGGTCCTGGGCAAGCGGCTGATCGGCCAGCGCAAGGCCGTGACCGCCGTGGCGGACGCGGTGCGCCGCTCCCGCGCGGGGATCTCGGACCCGGACCGGCCCATCGGCTCGTTCATGTTCCTCGGCCCCACAGGCGTGGGCAAGACCGAGCTGGCCAAGTCCCTCGCGGACTTCCAGTTCGACGACGAGCGCGCCCTGATCCGCATCGACATGTCCGAGTACTCGGAGAAGCACTCCGTCTCCCGCCTGGTCGGTGCCCCTCCGGGGTATGTGGGCTACGACGAGGGCGGGCAGCTGACCGAGGCCGTGCGCCGTCGCCCGTACTCCGTCGTGCTGCTGGACGAGGTGGAGAAGGCCCACCCGGAGGTCTTCGACATCCTGCTGCAGGTGCTTGACGACGGCCGGCTCACCGACGGGCAGGGCCGCACCGTGGACTTCCGCAACGTGATCCTGATCCTCACGTCCAACATGGGCAGCCAGTTCCTGGTGGACCCCACGATGGACGAGCAGGCCAAGAAAGACGCCGTGATGGGCGTGGTGAACGCGTCCTTCAAGCCGGAGTTCCTGAACCGGCTGGACGACATCATCATATTCGAGCCGCTGAGCGCCGAGGACCTCGCGAAGATCGTGGACATCCAGGTTGCCCAGCTGGCCCGCCGCCTCGCGCAGCGCCGCCTGACCCTGGTGGTCACGCCCGCGGCGAGCGAGTGGCTCGGCATGACCGGCTACGACCCCGCCTACGGCGCCCGTCCGCTGCGCCGACTGGTGCAGCGCGAGATCGGCGACCGCCTGGCGAAGGGGCTGCTGTCCGGAGCCATCCTGGACGGTGACACCGTGGTGGTGGACGTGAACCCGGACGTCGCCGAGGACGGGCTCACGGTCACGGCCGAGCGCAGCGAGTCCGACGCCTCCCGTGACAGGGATGACGACGACGTCGTGGACGCGGAGGTCGTGGAGGACTGACCCCGCGCGCCGCTGGCCACGCGCCAGCACAGCGCGAAGCGCCGGGACAGAGGTGATCCGTCCCGGCGCTTCGTCGTGCGCACCCGCCGCTCGCCGTCGTGGCTCAGCGTCGCGCGGGAGGCTCCGGATCCACGTAGCTGTCCCGCGCGTAGTCGTAGTCGACGGGGCGCCCGTCCTCGTCCGTGCGCTGGTACCAGGAGCTCATGCGCTCGCCGGTGGAGTCGACGTCGGCTCCGGCGGCAGAGGGCCCCTCCTGGTGACGGACCTCCAGAGCGAAGTCGTCACCGTGGTCTCCCATGCCCTGGCGCACGGCGTTGTCCAGGGCGGTGCGGGCGTAGCGGTAGCGCAGGCTCAAGGGGTCCGTGGAGAGGTCCCGCAGGAAGGCGGGGATGAGGGCCAGCAGGATGATCGCGAAGGGCAGGGCCGCAACGGTCACGAGATCCTGAAGCCCCTGCAGGGCGTCGGAGCCTCCGACCGCGAGCATCACGGCGGCGACCCCGGCCAGGGCCACTCCCCAGAAGATCACGATCTTGCGGTCCGGCTCCGGCTTGCCCTGCTGAGACATTGAGGCCATCACGAGCGTCGCGGAGTCCGCGGAGGTGATGAAGAAGACGGCGAGCAGCACCATGATGGCGATCGGCGTGACCTGGGAGAACGGCAGGGCGTCCAGGACCCGGAACAGCATGTCCTCGGGGGACGCGGCGCCGGCAACGTCCGTGCCGGAGCGCTGCAACCAGATGGCGGTGCCGCCGAAGATCGAGAACGCGAGCACACAGATCACCGTGGGGGCCAGCAGCACCACGCTCACGTACTGGCGCAGGGTGCGACCGCGCGAGATGCGGGCCACGAAGACCCCCACGAAAGGCGCCCAGGACACCCACCACGCCCAGTAGAACAGGGTCCACGAGCGCATGAAGTCCTCGGCCTCGGGGCCCCACGAGGCGGAGAGGGCGAGCATCTGGAACATCTCCGCGAAGTAGGTGCCCACCACGGAGGGGATGAAGTTGAGCAGGAACACGGTGGGCCCGGCCACGAAGAGGAAGAACGCCACCACGGCCGCGAGCACCATGTTGAAGTTGGACAGCAGGCGGATGCCCTTGGCCACCCCGGAGACTGCGGAGACCAGGAACACGCAGGTCAGCACGGCGATGATCGCGATCAGCACACCGTTGCCCACCCGGCCCATCCCCGTGACGATCTGCAGCCCGCTGCCGATCTGCAGCGTGCCGAGCCCCAGGGAGGCGGAGGTGGCGAAGAGGATGCCCACGATCGCGAACATGTCGATGAGCCGCCCGCCCACGGTGAGGTGGGCCCGCTGGCCGAAGATGGCCGACATCAGCAGCGGCCGTCCGCGCCGGTAGGCGGCATAACCCACCGCGGCGCCCACGAGCGCGTAGATGGCCCACGCCTGCAGGCCCCAGTGGAAGATGGTCTGGGCCATGGCGGAGTGCATTGCGTGGAAGCTCTCGGCCTCGGCGCGCCCCGGGGGAGGGGTCATGTAGTAGGTCACCGGTTCGTACACACCGAAGAAGATGAGGCCCACGCCCATGCCCGCGGCGAAGAGCATCGCGATCCACGAGCCCATGGAGTATGCGGGCTCCTCGCCGTCCTTGCCGAGCGGGATGCGTCCGTAGCGGGAGAAGCCCACGTAGAGCAGGAACAGCAGCACGATGGCCGCCAGCAGGGTGAAGATCCACCCGCCGTACGTCACCACCGTGTTCAGGGCGGCCGTCGAGACCGTGGTCAGGGACTCCGTGGACACCGCGCCCCAGATCACGAACCCCACGATGAGTGCACCGGCGACACCGAACATGATCTTGTCGGTGCGGTAGCGCACCCGCTGCTCCTCCACGGACACGCCGGGCACCAGGCCCGGGTGGGTGTCGTGGGGGTACTGGCCGGTGGGCCGGGGGCTGTCGTCAGGGGACGAGCTCATGGGGAACCTGCGTTCTGGTGCGGGGAAACGCGGGCGACGCCGCCCGGGCCGTCCCACTGTACCGGCCCCTTGCGGAGGCGGTGGGGAGCCGGGGATCGGCCCGGGGTGAACGGGGCCACGGGCGGTGCGCGAGACGCGGTCAAAACATGTACCCTGGACTCACGAAAAACTGACAAGACACTCCGGGGCCGTACTGTGTGCTCAACACGGCACCGCCCACCGGACACGAGACGCAGAGGGGGTCACGCCATGGGGCGCGGCCGTCAAAAGGCGAAGGCGACACGACAGGCGCGGGAGATCAAGTACTTCAGCCCGCAGACCGACTACTCGGCCCTGCAGCGCGAGCTGCGCGGCACGAAACCGTCCTCCCGAGCCGCTGACCACGAGGAAAGCTCCGACGAGGAGGACGACTACTCGTCCTACGCAGAGAAGTACTCCGACTACGACTGACCCGGCCCCGGTGCGTCCCCTCGCACCGCTGCGCGAGCCGGAGGCCGTGGTCGCTCCGGGGGACAGCGGCACGACACCTCTGCACCAGGCACCGCGGACCTGGTGACCACCGCAGACGTGATGTCACACGAAGAACCGCCCACACAGACGTGTGGGCGGTTCTTCGTGTGCGCGGGGCCCCCGCAGCCCTGGGCCTCGGGGAGCCGCGCGTGCAGCGTCAGTTCGCGTAGGAACCCGTCAGGAGCACGCCGCCACCGGCCACACCCTTGGCGCCCTGCACCCAGTCGCTGCCGTGGCGGGCCGCGTCCGGGTCCACGGGGCCGATGCGTCCCATGATCCAGGCGGGCAGGCCGCGCGCCTCGAGGTGGGCCACGGCGGCGTCGGCGACCTCGGGGTCGACGATCGCGACCATGCCCACGCCCAGGTTCAGGGTGCGCTCCAGGTCGGCCAGCGGCACGCGGCCGAGCTCGGAGACCAGGCGGAACACCGGGGGCAGGGACCACGTGGCGCGGTCCACCGTGGCCTGCAGGTTCTCGGGCAGCACGCGGGCGAGGTTCGCCGCGAGTCCGCCGCCGGTCACGTGGGAGAAGCCGCGCACGCCGTGGCCCGTGGCGCCGTCGGCCCCGTTGACCGGGAAGGCGCGCGCGAGGTCCAGCACGTCCGCGGCGTACACGCGCGTGGGCTCGAGCAGCTCCTCGCCCAGGCTGCGACCCAGCTCGTCCACCTGGCGGTCCAGCTGCCAGCCGGCCATCTCGACCACGCGGCGCACCAGGGAGTAGCCGTTGGAGTGCAGGCCCGAGGACGCCATCGCGATGACCACGTCGCCGTCGCGCACCCGCTGCGGGCCGAGCAGCTCGTCCGCCTCGACCACGCCGGTGGCAGCGCCGGCGACGTCGTACTCGTCCACGCCCAGCAGACCGGGGTGCTCGGCGGTCTCCCCGCCCACCAGGGCGGTGCCGGCGGCCTCGCAGGCCGACGCGATGCCGCGCACGATGTCCGCCACGCGCTCGGGGACCACCTTGCCGGTGGCGATGTAGTCGGTCATGAACAGGGGCTTGGCGCCCACCACCACGATGTCGTCCACGACCATGCCCACGAGGTCCCACCCGATGGTGTCGTGCACGTCCAGTGCCTGGGCCACGGCCACCTTGGTGCCCACGCCGTCCGTGGACGTGGCCAGGTAGGGCTTGCGGTAGGTCGTGAGCTCGGAGACGTCGAAGAGGCCGGCGAAGCCTCCCACGCCGCCCACCACGCCGGAGGTGTGGGTCGCCTTGACCGCGGCCTTCATGAGCTCGACGGCGCGGTCCCCGGCTTCCACGTCCACGCCCGCGCTCGCGTAGGTGACGGACCGGGAGTCCTGGGGCTGCTCGGGGCTCATGCGGTGGTCTCCTCGTGGTCGGGTGCGGTGCTCGTGCTCGGAACGGGTGCCACGAGGTCCTCGGAGGGCTCGGCGTGGGCACCGGGTGCTTCCAGCACGGCCTTGCCGAGCCGGTCCGCCTTGGGCAGCGCGGTGGGGTACTCGCCGGAGAAGCAGGCCGTGCACAGGTTCACGCGCGACTGCTTGGTGGCCTCGATCATGCCGTCCTCGGAGATGTAGCCGAGGGTGTCCGCGCCGAGCGAGGCGCGCACGCCCTCCACCGAGATGCCGTTGGCGATCAGCTCGGCGGGGGACGCGAAGTCGATGCCGTAGAAGCACGGCCACTTGATGGGCGGGGAGGAGATCCGCACGTGGATCTCTGCGGCCCCGGCCTCGCGCAGCATCCGCACGAGCGCGCGCTGGGTGTTGCCGCGCACGATCGAGTCGTCCACGACCACCAGGCGCTTGCCCGCCACGATGGAGCGCAGCGGGTTGAGCTTGAGCCGGATGCCGAGCTGGCGGATGGTGTCCGAGGGCTCGATGAACGTGCGGCCCACGTAGGAGTTCTTCACGAGACCGTGCCCGAAGGGGATGCCGGCGGCCTCGGCGTAGCCGATCGCGGCGGGCGTGCCGGACTCGGGCGTGGGCATCACGAGGTCCGCGTCCACGGCGTGCTCGCGGGCCAGCTGACGGCCCATCTCCACGCGGGACTCGTAGACGGAGCGCCCGTTGATGGTGGTGTCCGGGCGGGCCAGGTACACGTACTCGAACACGCAGCCCGCGGGGGTGGCCTCCGCGAAACGGCGCGAGCGCAGCCCGTTCTCGTCGATCGCTATGAACTCCCCGGGCTCCACCTCGCGCACGAGGGAGGCGCCCACGATGTCCAGGGCGGCGGTCTCGGAGGCGACCACCCAGCCGCGCTCCAGGCGGCCCAGCACGAGGGGCCGGACCCCCAGCGGGTCACGCGCGGCGTAGAGCGTGGTCTCGTCCATGAACGTGAGGCAGAACGAGCCCACGAGCTGCGGCAGCAGCTTCATGGCCGCTTCCTCGAGGGAGTTCAGGGGGTGCTCGGCGAGCAGTGCGGTGATCAGCGCGGTGTCCGTGGTGTTGCCCCGGGCCATCTCGCCGCGGGACGGGAAGCCGGACTTGTCCAGCAGCAGGTCGTAGAGCTCCGCGGAGTTCGTGAGGTTGCCGTTGTGGGCCAGCGCGAGCGTGCCGTGCGGGGTCGCGCCGAGCGTCGGTTGCGCGTTCGCCCAGTGGGACGCTCCGGTCGTGGAGTAGCGCGCGTGGCCCACGGCCAGGTAGCCCTTGAGCGTGTTGAGCGTGGTCTCGTCGAAGACCTGGGACACGAGCCCCATGTCCTTGTAGACCGAGATCCGCTCGCCGTCCGAGGTGGCGATGCCCGCGGACTCCTGCCCGCGGTGCTGCAGCGCGTACAGCCCGTAATAGGTCAGTTTGGCGACGTCCTCGCCCGGGGCCCACACGCCGAACACGCCGCACGCGTCCTGGGGGCCTTTCTCGCCGGGGAGAAGGTCATGGGAGAGTTTTCCGTCAGCACGAACCACGGCACAAGTGTCTCACGACCCGGAGTGCTCGCCACCCCCGTGGACGTCCTGGACCTCGGCGGCCCCGGTGCGGGCTCGTTTCACGGAGATCCGGTCCAGCACCAGGCCCACGATTGCGCCCACGGCACCGCCGATGATCAGGAACGTCATGAGGAAGAACCCGATGATCGCCGCGCGGGTGTACGCGATCGACCCGGGGCCGAGCGCCCCGATCAGCAGCCCCGCGATCGCCCCGATCGCCGCCCCGGCGGCCAGGAACGCGGTCACGTTGGGCGCACGGCGCACCGTGACCTCCTGGGTGGTGGTTCCGGTGCGGGGCGCGTTCTCGGGGGACTCGTGATGGACGGACGTCATGGTCTCCACGGTATCGCGCGGGCGGGGGCGGTGCGTCCGGGCGGACACCGGGGGGTCTTGCGATCTGCTGGGAGTTTCCGGCGCGTCGGCCGGACGCTGCCGAGTCCGTGGTCAGTGCCCGGTCCCCGCCGTCTCCGCAGCCGACCGGTTGCCCGCGGCGGCCCCCTTCGCGGTCCACCCGGCGGATTCGCCCGCGCCCACTCGGCGGTCCGCGCCCGGCGGCCTCAGTGGAACAGCGGCAGCCACTCGCTGAGATCGGTGCGGGTTCCCGACGCCGCCACGCTCCCGGCGGCGACGGCGCTGGCCCAGGTCTCGCCGCCGGTGGCGAGCCGCAGCCACGTGACGGCGTCCGTCTCCACCACGTTGGGCGGGGTGCCCCGGGTGTGCCGGGGCCCGGCCACGCACTGGGTCACGCCGAACGGGGGCACGCGCACCTCCACGGAGTTGCCCTCCGCGCGGGTGCCGAGCTCCTCCAGGCAGTAGCGGACGGCGGTGGCCACGGTGCGGCGGTCGGCGGTCTCCGGGTCCTCCCGCCAGCGTGCGAGGGCCAGGGTGCCGTCCGCGGGGTCGATCCTGCGTCGCATCACGGCGGGCCTCAGACCAGCAGGTCCTGCAGGGCCGGCGCGAGCTCGACGGCACCCACGGGCTTCCCCGCCCCCGTGATCGGCTGCGTGACGAGGTCAAGGACGCGGGCGGCGTCGGCCTCGGAGATCGCCCCGGTGTGGGCGAGCAGGGTGAGACCCACGAGGGAGTTGGCGCGCGAGGAGCCGTCGAGCATCTTGATGGCCACGGACCACCCGGAGCGGGTGCCGAGGCCGAGCACGCCCTCCGCGCCGAGCTTGGTGATGACGTCCAGCTCCTCCATGATCACCGTGTTGGGGCGCCCCGGTCCCTGCACGTACTCCGGGTAGTCGAGCATCGAGGTGGCCACGGTCGCGGCGCGGGCGTCTGCCTGGATGTTGCGGGCCGCCCGGCCGAGCGTGGAGTACATGCGTGCGAGTCCCTTGAGGCTGATGGCCGGCAGCGGTGCGCCGCAGCCGTCCACCCCCACGTGGGCGGGGGCCTCGCCGGCGAACTCCTCGACCGTCTCCAGCACGAGCCGCTGCAGCGGGTGCTCGGGGTCCAGGTAGGTGTCCGTCGGCCAGCCGTTGGTCACGCAGGCGAGCAGGAACGCGGCGTGCTTGCCGGAGCAGTTCATGCACATGCGGTTCTGGCCGCGCTCCGTGCGGACCAGCCACGCGCGGGTGTCCTCGTCCTGGGGCCAGTCCGGCGGGCACTGCAGGGCCTCGGGGCCGAGCCCGGCGGCCTTGAGGATCGAGCTGACGGCATCGAGGTGGTCGAAGGTCCCGGTGTGGGACGCCGCGGCGATGGCCACCTGCTCGCCGCGCAGCGCGGCCCCCGCCTTCATGGCGGCGACCGCCTGGAACGGCTTGAGCGTGGAGCGCGGGAAGATCAGCTCCTCGGGTGCGCCCACGGAGAGGGCCACAGAGCCGTCCGGGGCGAGCACCACGGCCGAACCGCGGTGGCGGGACTCCACGAAGCCGCTGCGCTGCACCACGGCGAGATCCACGGCCTGATCCGAGCTGAAAGTCTGCATAGGCCCAGTATGTCAGCGTCGTTGGGTGCAATCGTTGCCCGCCCGGGCCCGGTGGCCGATACGCTGAGCCGGTGAAGGTTTTGGTGGTGGGCCCCGGCGGCCGCGAGCACGCGATGATCACGTCCCTCCTGCGGGACCCGCACGTCAGCGAGGTCCACGCGGCCCCCGGCAACGCCGGGATCGCGCAGGACGTTCCGGTGCACCCGCTCAACGCACAGGATCCGGAGGCAGTGGTGGCCCTGGCCCGCGAGCTCTCGGCGGACCTCGTGGTCGTGGGCCCAGAGGCGCCACTCGTGGCGGGGGTTGCGGATGCGCTCGACGCCGCTGGGATCCCCGTCTTCGGCCCGTCCCGCGAGGCAGCCCGGATCGAGGGCTCCAAGTCGTTCGCCAAGGAGATCATGGCCGCGGCGGGTGTTCCCACGGCGCGCGCCGTCGCCACGTCGGACATGATGCAGGTGCGCGAGGCGCTCGAGCTCTTCGGCGCCCCCCACGTGGTCAAGGACGACGGCCTGGCGGCGGGCAAGGGAGTGGTGGTCACCCAGGATCGCGACCGCGCGGAGGCACACGCCCGGGAGTGCCTCGACGCCGGCGGCTCCGTGGTTGTCGAGGAGTTCCTGGACGGCCCCGAGGTCTCGCTGTTCGTGCTCAGCGACGGCGAGCACGTGGTGCCTCTGCAGCCCGCGCAGGACTTCAAGCGCGTGCGCGACGGGGACGAGGGCCCGAACACCGGCGGCATGGGTGCCTACACCCCGCTGGACTGGCTGCCCGAGGACTTCACCCGGGAGGTCGTGGAGCGCGTGGCCCGGCCCGTGGTGAACGAGCTGCGCCGCAGGGGCACCCCGTTCACGGGCGTGCTCTACTGCGGTCTGGCGCTCACGCCCCGGGGCGTGCAGGTGATCGAGTTCAACGCGCGCTTCGGGGACCCGGAGACGCAGTCCGTGCTGGCCATGCTGGAGACCCCGCTCGGGGAGCTGCTGCTCGACGCCGCCCGCGGCCGGCTGAACGAGGAGCGTCCGCTGCAGTGGCGTCCCGGGGCCTCCGTGACGATCGTGCTCGCGGCCCACAACTACCCGGGGGCGCCGCGCAGGGGGGACGTGATCTCCGGTCTGGAGGAGGTCAACGAGGTTCCCGAGACCCGGGTGATCCACGCGGGCACTGAGCGCAACGACGCCGGGGAGCTGGTTTCGGCGGGCGGGCGCGTGCTCGCCGTCGTGTCGCTGGGCGCGGATCTGCGGGAGGCCCGCGAGCGTGGCTATCGTGGGGTCCAGCGCATCACGCTGAACGGATCCCACCACCGCACGGACATCGCGCTGGCCGCGGCTGAGGGGCGGATCGAGGTCCCGACACCGGGTGCCGCGCAGCACACTGCAACCCGGGGCACGGCCACCTCCATGGACGGGCGCCCCGCGGCGAGCACAGCAGAGGAGCAGGCATGAGCGAGCACGGCACACCCCCGGAGATCCCGGGCTGGAAGCACATCTACTCCGGGAAGGTGCGCGAGCTCTACGTTCCGGACGAGTCCCGGCTCAGCGCCACGGGCGTGGCCATCCACAACGACGCCGAGTACCGCGCGGGTGCCGTGCTGGTGGTGGCGAGCGACCGGATCTCCGCGTTCGACCAGGTCCTGCCCACCGAGATCCCGGGCAAGGGCACCATCCTCACCCAGCTGTCCCTGTGGTGGTTCCAGCAGCTGGACGGGATCCCCAACCACATCCTCACCACGGACGTGCACGAGTCCGTGCGCGGGCGGGCCGTGGTGTGCAAGAACCTCTCGATGTTCCCCGTGGAGAACATCGTGCGCGGCTATCTCACGGGCTCGGGCCTGAAGGACTACCGCGCCACGGGTGCGGTGTGCGGCATCGAGCTGCCGGACGGACTGCGGGACGGGGACCGCCTGGAGCAGCCCATCTTCACCCCCACGGGCAAGGCCGAGCTGGGGGAGCACGACGAGCCCATCACCTACCGGGAGATGGCGGACGTGGTGGGCAACTCCGTGGCGGACCGGCTGCGCGAGCTGTCCCTGAAGATCTACACGCGAGCCGAGCGGATCGCCCGGGAGCGCGGGATCATCGTGGCGGACACCAAGGTGGAGTTCGGGCTGGACTCCTACCGCGGGGCCATCACGCTGGGGGACGAGGTCCTGACCCCGGACTCCTCGCGGTTCTGGGACCTGGAGACCTACAAACCCGGCCAGCCCCAGCCGTCCTTCGACAAGCAGTACGTGCGGGACTGGCTGCGCTCCGACGAGTCCGGCTGGGACGGGCAGGGGCCTGTCCCCGAGCTTCCCGAGGACGTGGTGGCGAAGACGCGTGAGCGCTACGTGGAGGCCTACGAGAGGCTCACCGGCCGTGCGTTCGACCCCCGCGGACCGTTCATCGAGGTGGCCGGGCCGCCGGAGTACTGAGCCCGCGCCAGCCGGCGGACTACTGTCCCGGGGAACGCCACCCTGCGGAAGATCACCCCGCGCGAGGCTGCCCTGGGGCAGGACCGCCCTCCGGGAGCACATCCGGCGGGAAGTCGTCAGGCGGAGCGTCCCAACGGGCTCGGCGCACGTCCACCCGGACCCAGTGCGCCCTCGTGTCCCGCAGGGGCGTGCCCTCGCGCTCGTAGTGTTCCCGCGCGGTGATCTGCAGGTAGTTCGGCAGGGTGCCGTCCGCGCGCACCACCCGCCACCAGGCGGCGCCCCGGCCAAGCTTCCCCGAGGCCATGATGCGCGCCGCGAGCCGCGGGGTCCCGAGCCGGGCGAGCTCGGCCACGTCTCCGTAGCTGAGCACCCTGCCCGGCGGGATACTGGCGACGACGCCGCGCACCGCCTCGACCGCGTCCTCACCGCCGCGCGCCTCCGGGTCCCGGCTCACGCGAACGGGATCCGCACGTCCAGGCACCACGCGGCGTCGTGCGCCCCGTACTCCACGCTGCCGTCGAGCAGGGCCACACGCTCGCGGATTCCCGGCAGCCCAAAGCCGGAGGTCAGCTCCGCGCCGGGGGCCTCGGCTTCGCCCGCGGGCCGGGCACCGCGGCGGACCGGGTTCCGCGCGTGGACGTGCACGCAGGAACCGCTCGTGGACACCTGCATCTCGCAGTGAGAACCGGCGGGGGCGTACTTGATCATGTTGGTCGTGGCCTCCTGCATCACCCGGGCCGCGGTGCCACGGACGGTTGTGGGGAGGCGTGCCGCGCCGTCGTCGAGCGTGAACTCCGGGTGGAGCCCCGAGTGCTCGAGGTTCGAGGCGAGCGTGCGGGCGATGTCGCCCAGCGATCCCGTGGTCAACCCCGAGGCGCCACCGGCCTGGGGGCGTGCGGGGCCGGCGGGACCGGGGGAGTCGCGCAGCACCTGCAGCAGGATGCGCAGCTCCTGCAGGCCCGAGCGTGCGGCGGTGTCCATTGCGTCGATCGTGCGGTGCAGTGCGGCCGGGTCCTGTTCGCGCTGGGAGCCGGCGGCCTGCATGGTGACGAGCGTGAGCTCGTGGGCCACGACGTCGTGCAGGTCCCGGGCCAGGGCCAGCCGCTCCTGCTCCCGCAGCTGCTGGTGCGTGACCTCGAGCACCGCGAGCCGCCGGGCATTGAGACGGTACTGGGTGAGGAAGAAGCGCAGGGCCACACCGAACAGCGCGCACACGCCGAGGGGCAGGCCGAGCGCCCACACGAAGCGGGTGTCGTGGGAGACAGCGGAGACCACGACGATCCACGCCGCGGAAGTCGCGACGAAGAGGGCGACGGTGCGGCGAGGCAGCATGGCAACGACGCCGACCATGACCACGCACGCCCCGAGCAGCATTGCGGCGTATTCATCGGGCACCACCGATGCCGCGTAGCCCACGACGATGACGACGGTGCTCGCCTTGGGCGACCAGGCGAGGAGGGCCACCGCGCCGTAGCTGAGGACGGAGGTCCCGGCCGTCAGAATCGCCGTGAGGGGTGTCAGCGTCTGCCAATCGACGGAACGCAGGTCGTCGAGCAGTGCGAGTGCCGCGAAGAGCAGGACGACGATTCGCAACCAGTTCGGCATGGAGCGAGTGAGCGCCGTCGGCTGGTCGTCGCGGGATGTGGGTGCCGGGATCAGTGGCCGCCCTTGCAGAGCAGCGGCAGGTACCCGCAGATCACGGAGGAAGGCCCGGTGCGCACGGAGGCACCGGTATCGGCGGCGGCGGGCGCCATGGCGCCGAAGGACAGGCCGCACACGAGGGCGGCGGTGACGGCGGTGCGCACCATGCGGGTGCGGCGGGTGCGGGTGGCGGAGGCGTGCGGGAGTGTCGAGATCTGTTTCATGGTGCCAGCTTATGATCGCCTCATGGATTTGTGCAGACTCCTCCTCGTCGACGACCACCCGCTCATGAGGGATGCACTGGCCAACCTGTTCCGCGCCGAGCCGGGCTTCGAAGTGGTCGGCGAAGCGGGGGAGGGCGCCGAGGCCGTCGAGAAGTGCCTCGCGCTGCAGCCGGACGTGGTCCTGATGGACATCCGCATGCCGGGGATGGACGGGATCGAGGCCACGGAGCAGATCGTGCGGCAGTGCCCGAGCACCAAGGTGCTCGCCCTCACCACGTTCTCGACCCTGGAGTACGTGGTGCCCGCGCTGCGTGCCGGGGCCTCCGGCTACCTGGTGAAGGATGCGCGGCACAACGAGATTGTCTCGGCCGCGAGCCTGGTGCGGGAGGACGAGCTTGCGCTGTCTCCGTCCGTGGCGAGCTCGCTGGCGAACAACGTGCTGGGGGACGTGCCTGTGCCGTCCGTGCGGCGCAGGAGCCGGCGGGAGGCGGTCGCGCACGCCTCGGGGCTGTGGGCCACCGGCCCGCTTCCCGGTGCGCCGCAGCTCGCGCCGCGGGAGCTAGAGACCCTGGAGTCGATAGCGCGGGGGCTGAACAACGCCGAGATCGCCGAGCGGATGTCCGTCTCGCACGGCAGCGTGAAGGCCTACGTCTCCCGACTGTGCGAGAAGCTGGCCGTGCGGGACCGGGTCCAGGTGCTGATCGCGGGGATCGAGTGGGGCCTCGTGAAGCCCGCTCTCGACGACGACGACGCGGGCCGCCCCTGATTCCCAGGTTCTGCCCAGTTTCAAGGCCCAGGTCTGGCCGGATGGCCATAGCCCTTCGAACGCCGCGTGCGGCACAGTGGATGGTGGACGCCCTGACCCGGTGTCCACCGCTCCCGGGGGATGGGCGACTGTACGGCGCACCGAGCTCCCGGGGAGTGGACCGCTGGATTCGCGGCGGGGGCCCTTGTACCCCACCCCCGGACGAGTTCCGCGAGGCCTGGATCACCTCGCGCGCAGCTCCGAGGGCTCCCGCCGCGTCAGCAGCCCGAGCGTGGGCGGATCTGGCCCCGGTGCCCTCCGACCAGGGGGTGCCGGGGCAACCCGCTCACTCGGAGCCGGTGCTCCCGGCCTCGTCCGGGACGAGCGCGTAGAACCACAGGATGTGCTCGCGCAGCAGCCGCGCCGCCAGTTCACCCTCCCGATCGAGCGTGGCCCGCAGGATCTCCCGGTGCTGGTGCTGCAGTCCCGCACGCACCCCGGGCCAGTCGGAGGTGGCCGCCACGGTCTCCTGCACGTAGCCGATGGTCGCCTCGCGCAGCGACGCCATGATCGTCTCCAGCACCACGTTGCCGCCCAGGGACGCCAGCTGGAAGTGGAACTGCGCGTCCAGGCAGTGGAACTCGGCGTCGGCCACGTCCGGGCGGTCCATGCGGTCCAGCAGCGCCGTCGCCTGCTCCAGGACGGCGGTGCGCTCCGGCACGTCCGAGCGTGCGGCGTCGAGACTCGACTGCGTCTCCAGCAGCACGCGGGTGCTCACCACGTCCCCCACCGGCAGGGACCGGGTGGCGATGTGCATGCGCAGCGCCCAGCCCAGTGCTGCGGAGGGGTCCGAGATGACCGTGGCCCCGGACTGCGGTCCGGAGCCCGTGGCGGAGCGCACCAGCCCCATGGCCGCCAGGATCCGCACCGCTTCACGCACCGAGGCGCGCGAGATCCCGAAGTCCTCGGCGAGCGTGCGCTCGGCGGGCAGCTTGTCGCCCACCCGCAGCTCGCCCGAGCGCAGCTGCGTCTCGAGCCAGTCCAGCACCACGGTGTAGGCGGGGGCGGTGCTCATGGTTCCTCCCAGGGGATTGCACGCGATGGCCCGCCACCGCGAGCAGCGGTGACGGGCCGGGACGCCTCACTGTACCGATGCGGCTCAGGCCGCCGGCAGCATCCAGGAGAGGACGTTGGACTGCAGGAACACCAGGCAGCACAGCACCAGGAGCATGCCGAGGGACCACGGCACGACCGAGCGGAAGATGCTGGACTCCTTGCCCTGCATGCCCACGGCGGTGGATGCGATGGCCAGCGACTGCGGGGAGATCATCTTGCCCACCACGCCGCCGGACGTGTTGGCCGCCGTCATCAGGTGGGGATCCAGCCCGGAGCCCAGCGCCGCCGTCTTCTGCAGGTTGGCGAACAGCGCGTTGGCGGAGGTGTCCGAGCCGGTGACCGCGGTGCCCACCCAGCCCAGGACGGGTGAGAAGAAGGCGAAGGCCGCGCCGAGACCCGCCACGAACGTGCCGATGGCGATGGTCTGGCCCGAGAAGTTCATCACGTAGGCCAGGGCGAGCACGGCCATGATGGTCAGCGCGGAGAAGCGCATCTTCCAGAAGCAGCGCCCGATCTCCGCGATGGCGTTGCCCACGGAGAGGCGGAACATGCCGTTGTGGTTGAACAGGCAGTACACGATGGTGACCAGCAGCCCCGTGATCAGCAACAGGGTTCCGGGGCTGGAGAGCCACTGGAAGTTGTAGACGGTCCCCGTGATGGCCTCACCCTTGGCGTTGAGCAGGTGGCCGTGCAGACCGGGCCAGGGGATCTTCACATCCGTGGTGGCCAGGGCCTTGGGGACGTTGACGCCGGTGGTCCACAGCTTGGCGATGCCGAAGATCACGACCACCAGGACGTAGGGGAGCACGGCCATCCAGATGCGGCCCGGGGTGAGCACCGCGGCGCTCTCGGGCTTCTCCACGCCCAGGTCCGCGCGCACAGCCTCGGCACCCTTGGGGCGCCAGAACCGCATGAGGACCACGGCCGCGGCGAGGCCTACAAGGGACGCCACGACGTCCGTGAGCTCGTAGGAGAAGTGCGTGGCGCACCACCACTGCGCGATCGCGAAGCTACCGCCCACCACGAGCGCGGCGGGCCAGGCCTGCTTGAGGCCGCGGGCGCCGTCGACGATGAGCAGCAGGAAGAAGGGGACCACGAACGCGAACAGAGGTGCCTGGTGGCCCACGACGGCACCGATGTGCGCGGGGTCCAGATCCGTGAGCGCGCCCGCGGTGGTGATGGGGATGGCGATGGCGCCGAAGGCCACCGGGGCGGTGTTGGCGATCAGCACCAGGGTGGCGGCCTTGAGGGGCTTCAGGCCCAAGGCCAGGATCATGGTCGCGGTGATGGCCACGGGCGCGCCGAAGCCGGCCAGTGCCTCCAGCAGGCCGCCGAAGCAGAACGCGATCAGCATGGCCTGGATCCTCAGGTCACCGCCGCCGATGGTGTCGAAGATGGTGCGGAGGTCCTCGAAGCGCCCCGAGAGCACGGTCACCTGGTAGAACCACAGGGCCATGACCACGATCCACACGATCGGGAAGAGGCCGTAGACGGCACCCTGCGTGGCGGTGAGCAGGGCGAGCTGGGTGGGCATGCCGAAGCCCAGGATCGCCACGGCCAGGGCGACCACCAGGGAGGTCAGCCCGGCCACGTACGCGCTGGCGCGGAAGGCCAGCAGCATCACGAAGAAGGTCAGCAGGGGGAGGCAGCCCACCAGGGCGGAGAGGCCGATGCTGCCTCCCACGGCATCGGTCACGGCGGTGAAGGTGGTCACAGGATCTCCAAGGGGTGAGGGGTGGATCGGAACCGCAGTTCTCGGGGTGGGGCGGTTCTGGCCGGAGCGGTGTGCACCGTGTCCGGAACCGGTCGTAGGATAAGTGGTCAGGCCACAGTGGTCCGACCACACAGTGTACATGATCCAGGTCACACGATTAAGGCGTGGCGCCCGGTGATTCGTGAGATGACGAGCGCGTCCGGCGGATGTCCGCGGCCGCGTGCGCGCATTGTTGTGATCCGGTTCACGGGCGTAGCCTGGCCTGGACGCAGAGATGGACCGAGGCCGACGATGACCAGAGCAGACGGTTGGGAGACCACAACATGAGAATCGCGCTCTTCGCCACGTGCATTGTGGATGCCATGTATCCGAAGGTGGCACTGGCCACCGTGCGGATCCTGGAGCGGCTGGGACACGAGGTGGTGTTTCCCCAGGGGCAGGGCTGCTGCTCCCAGATGCACATCAACAGCGGGTACTTCGAGGACGCCGTTCCCGTGATCCGCAACCATGTCCGGGCCTTCACCAGCACGGACTACGACGTCGCCGTGGCGCCCTCCGGCTCGTGCGTCGCCTCCCTGGGCCACCAGCAGCCGCTGGTCGCGCGGCAGTGCGGGGACGCCGCGCTCGCCGAGGACGCGGCCATGGTTGCGGAGAACACCTACGAGCTCTCGGAGCTGCTCGTGGACGTGCTCGGCGTGACCGACTCGGCCGCCCAGCTGGGCTCCTGGTTCCCCCACCCCGTCACCTACCACCCGTCCTGCCACGGCATGCGCCTGCTCGGGCTCGGGGACCGCCAGAAGGACCTCGTGCGCTCCGTGGAGGAGATCGAGTTCCACGAGTTGCCGGACGCCGAGGAGTGCTGCGGTTTCGGCGGCACCTTCTCCTTCAAGAACCCGGACGTCTCCGGCGCCATGGCGGATGCCAAGCTGCGCAACATCGTGGACTCCGGTGCCTCCCTGTGCACCGGCGGGGACGCCTCCTGTCTCATGCACCTGGGCGGAGCCGCCTCCAAGCGGAAGCTGGACGTGCAGACGGTCCACTTCGCGGAGATCCTCGCGTCCACCCGCGCCAACCCGTTGATCGTGGACGGGCCCGTGGAACTGTCCATCCCCCAGCCCGGCCGCCGGTCGGCAGCCCCGGTAGGAGCCACCCGATGAGTATCACGTCCCTGGGCATGCCCGCCGTGCGCCCCGTCCACGGCCAGGGCAACCTTCACGCTCAGGTGGCCTTCCCACAGGCCGCCAAGAAAGAGCTGCAGAACGAGCAGATGCGCGCCAACATCCGGCACGCCACCCACTCCATCCGCGCCAAGCGCGCGAGCGTGGTGGGCGAGGTCCCCGACTGGCAGGCGCTACGCGACACAGGGTCCGCGACCAAGGAAATGGTCATGGCGCACCTTCCCGAGCTGCTCGAGGAGTTCGAGCGCAACTTCACCGCGCAGGGCGGCGTCGTCCACTGGGCGCGGGATGCGGACGAGGCCAACGCCATCGTGACGAGCCTGATCCAGGAGCAGGAGGTCACGGACGTCATCAAGGTCAAGTCCATGGCCACCCAGGAGATCGGGCTGGACGAGCACCTGCAGGAGCACGGCATCTCCGCCACGGAGACGGACCTCGCCGAGCTGATCGTGCAGCTGGGCAAGGACAAGCCCTCTCACATCCTGGTCCCCGCCATCCACAAGAACCGCGAGGAGATCCGCGAGATCTTCCGCAACGAGATGACCGAGACCACGGACGAGCTCACGAGCGAGCCGCGCGTGCTGGCCGAGGCGGCCCGAAAGCACCTGCGCGAGAAGTTCCTGACCTCCAAGGTCGCGATCTCCGGAGCGAACTTCGGCATCGCGGACACGGGAACGCTGTCCGTGGTGGAGTCCGAGGGCAACGGCCGCATGTGCCTCACCCTGCCCGAGACGCTGATCACGGTGATGGGTATCGAGAAGCTGCTGCCCAGCTACGAGGACCTCGAGGTCTTCTTCCAGCTGCTTCCGCGCTCCTCCACCGGTGAGCGCATGAATCCGTACACCTCCCTGTGGACCGGTGTCACACCCGGCGACGGGCCCCAGAACGTGCACGTGGTGCTGCTGGACAACGGCCGCTCGGCGGTGCTCTCGGATCCCGAGGGACGCTCCGCGCTGCACTGCATCCGCTGCTCGGCGTGCCTGAACGTGTGCCCGGTGTACGAGCAGGTCGGCGGCCACGCCTACGGCTCCACCTACCCGGGGCCCATCGGCGCGATCCTCTCCCCGCAGCTCACCGGCATCACCTCCGAGGAGAACGCCTCCCTGCCCTATGCCTCCTCCTTGTGCGGGGCCTGCTACCAGGTGTGTCCCGTGAAGATCAACATCCCCGAGATCCTCGTGCACCTGCGGGACGAGGACGTCCGCACGCAGCACGGGGAGCGCACGGACGTGGCCGCCCCAGCGCCCACCTCGACGGATCCCGCGATCACCGCGGGGGACGAGTGGCGCGAGGAGAAGTCCCTCACCGCGGACGAGGGCAACGGCGGACAGGACGGCGCGCCCGAAGAAGGGACGCTCAAGGACCTCTCCACGAAAGCGCGGCGCGTCGGCCGCCGGATGCGCGATGCCGTTCCCACGCGCGGGCTTCCCACGCAGATGGACGCGATGATGAAGGGTGCGTCCTTCGTGATGTCCTCGGGTCAGCGCATGTCCCTGGCCGAACGCGCCCTGCCTCTGGGCCGCGTGGTAGCGGGACGGGACCACGCGATCGGCTGGCTCCCCGGCATGGTGGGTGGCTGGACCCAGCAGCGTGACGTCCCCGAGCCGCCCAAGGAGTCCTTCCGCAACTGGTGGAAGAAGCACGAGGACGAGACGGCCCAGCGTCTGGATCGGGACGGCGCGACGCTTGACGCCCGGGCGGAGGTGCCCGGGTCGGATCGCTCCGCGCCCGCGGATGGCAGTGCAGCCGGCCAGGGCGTTGCGTCCAGCCGGGGCAGTGCCGCCGGTAAGAGCAGTGCCGCTGGTGGTGGGTCCGCCGGTGGGGAGTCCTCCGGGGTTTCCGGAGCGAGAGCGGACGACGTCGCCGGGGGAGTCTCGGAGGCGAACGCCGACCCCACCGAGCACAACGACCGGAACGCCGGGCGACGCACGGAAGAGAACGGGGAGCAGGCATGAGCACGGACGCCAAGACCGAGATCCTGGAGCGGCTCGCGGGCGCGCTCTCGGACCATCCGCAGGCACCCGAAATCCCTCGGGCCTACCGGCGGCACTCCGAGCTGAGCCGCGAGGAGATCGTGGACATGCTCGAGGACCGGCTCCTGGACTACAAGGCGAACGTGTTCCGAGAGACGGCGGAGACCGTCGCGGAGCGCATTGCCAGCCAGCTCGGGGCGTCCGCGCGGTACGTGATCCCCGAGGGCTTCGACACCGCCCTGCTGCCCGAGGACACCGCCGCACGACGCGTGATCGTGGACCCGAACGACTCCCGGGGGGCCTCCGCGCTGTCCGTGCGAGAGCTCAACCGGGTGGACGCCGTGGTGACTTCCTCGACCGTCTCGTGCGCCCAGACGGGGACCATCTTCCTGTCGGGACGTCCGGACGAGGGGCGCCGGGCCATCACGCTCGTACCCGACCACCACATCTGCATCGTGCCGCTGGAGACCGTGGTGGAGCTGATCCCCGAGGCGATCTCGCGGGTGGAGCCCACCGTGCCGACCACCATGATCTCGGGCCCCTCAGCGACGTCGGACATCGAGCTCGAACGAGTGGAGGGGGTGCACGGTCCCCGCACCCTGGACGTGATCCTGCTGGGCTGAGCCACTGAGTCGGCCCGCGCGGCAAAAGTGCAGCTTTCGACGAATTCCTGCTGGAAGACGTCGAAAGCTGCACTTTTTGTGTGTCGGGGGCGGCGCGGGTCACCAGCTCGACGCAGCCTCGGCCGGTCAGTACCTGGGAAGGGACGGGTCCACGGCGTCGATCCAGGCCAGGATGCCACCGTCCAGGTGCTTCACACTGTCCTCGCGCATCGCGTAGTCCGATCGCAGGGCGGCCAGCGCCCGGGCGGATCGCACACCGGCCTTGCAGTGCAGGATCACGTCCCCCTCGGTCCCGGCGGGCAGCGCGCGAACGCCTTCCGACAGCAGCCGGTCCAGCGGAACGGAGACCGCTCCCGGAATGGACACGAGCTCGCGCTCCCAGTCCTCGCGCACGTCCACGAGCGTGAACGCGGACTCCCCGCGTTCTCGGGCCGCGAGCAGGGTGGCCAGTTCGGCGGCGTCCACGGTCTCGACGGCGCTCGGAGCCGGCGGCGCGGACGGGTCCAGCGGAGCGCCGGGCTGGCCTGAGCCCCCTGAGCACCCTGAGCCCCCTGGGGTTCCAGACGTGCCGGGGCCGCCGCGGCCGGAAAGCGGCGCCGCGCCGTCGTCGGGACCCGGCAGTCCGCACGCGACCATGACCTCGGAGAGGTCGGTGACCGGCTGCCGCTCGGGGTCCGGCAGCACGGTGAGGGTGCGCCAGGTCTGGGCGAGCGCGTCGTGGACGAGCACCCGCCCCACGAGCGGTTCGCCCATGCCGGTCAGCAGCTTGAGGGCCTCGGTGGCCATGACCGACCCGATGGCCGCGGGCAGCACACCGAGCACACCGCCCTCCGCGCACGAGGGGACCGAGCCCGCCGGGGGAGCCTCCGGGTAGAGGTCGCGGTAGACGGGACCGTGCCCGGGCCAGAAGACGGAGACCTGGCCGTCGAAGCGCAGGATAGAGCCCCACACCACGGGGGTGCCGGTGAGCTCCGCGGCGTCGGCCACGAGGTAGCGCGTGGGGAAGTTGTCCGCGCCGTCCAGCACGAGGTCGTACTGCCCCAGGATCTCCAGGGCGTTCTCCGTGGTGAGGCGGGTGTCGTGGGTGCGCACGGTCACCAGCGGGTTGAGCCGCGCCACGGCGTCCGCCGCGGAGTCCACCTTGGGGCGCCCGAGATCCTCGACCGTGTGGATGACCTGGCGCTGCAGGTTGGACACGGAGACGACGTCGTCGTCCACGACCCCCAGGGTTCCCACACCCGCCGCGGCGAGGTACTGCAGCGCGGGCGCGCCCAGGCCGCCGGCACCGACCACGAGCACGCGGGCGTTCTTGAGCCGCCGCTGACCCTCCGGTCCGAAGCGCTCGAGCGTGAGGTGGCGGGAGTAGCGTTCCAGCTCCTCCCGCGTGAGGCGTTCCGCGGGTCCCACGAGGGGCTCGAAGGGGGTCCCGGCGCTCATCGGATGGGGCTCCCGCCCGGTGCGGGATCGTCGAGGACGTCCCGGGGCGCGGGGTACGACGACGTCGCGCGCTCGCTGTCCGCGCCCGACTCCCGCTGAGCGGTCCCCTGCGATGCCTCAGGGGAGCGGGAGGCGTCGGAGGATGCCGCCGTGCCACAGTCCGGTGCGGGCTCGCCGCCGGACAGCGGCTCACCCGCCGCCTCCGCGACGGAACGGGCGGGCCAGTCCCCGCGGGGAGCGTCGTCGTCCGCGGGGACGATCCGCCCGGCCATGGGCGAGGACGCGAGCGCGTGGGTGCGCCGGGCGATCCGCCCCGCGCCCCGGGCCAGCCGCCCGGCCTGCACGGCGTGCTTCATGGCCTGCGCCATGGCCACCGGGTCCCGGGCGCGAGTCACCGCGGAGGCGAGCAGCACGGCGTCGCAGCCGAGCTCCATGGCCAGCGCCGCCTCCGAGGCCGTGCCGATTCCGGCGTCCAGCACCACGGGCACCGAGGCGCGGGACGCGATGAGCTCGATGTTGTGCGGGTTCAGGATGCCCAGCCCCGTGCCGATGGGCGCGCCCAGCGGCATCACGGCCGATGCCCCAGCGTCCTCGAGACGCAGGGCGAGAACGGGGTCGTCGGAGGTGTAGGTGAAGACGGTGAAGCCCCGGCGCACGAGCTTCTCCGTGGCGTCCAGCAACTCCACGCCGTCCGGCAGCAGGGTGTCCTCGTCCGCGATGACCTCGAGCTTGACCCAGTCCGTCTCCAGCGCCTCACGCCCCAGCTCAGCGGTCAGCAGGGCGTCCCGCGCGGTGTAGCAGCCGGCGGTGTTGGGCAGCACGCGGATGCCGTTGCGCCGCAGGATGCCGTACAGGCTGTCCTGCGGCCTTCCGCCGGACGACGCGTCGCCATCCGGCGACGACGCCGCGCGGCCGGGTGCGAAGCGGCGCAGCGCCACCGTGGTCAGCTCGGTCCCCGAGGCGGTCAGCGCCCGTTCGAGCATGGCGAGGTCGGTGAGCCCGCCCGTTCCCATGATGAGCCGGGAGGACAGTTCCACCCCGGCCACGGTGAAGGGCGTGTCCTGCGTGTTCTGCGCGTTCATGCTCAGCCTCCCTGCACCGCGGTGACGATCTCCACGCTCTGCCCCGGCGCCACGGGCGTCGCGGCCCACAGGGACCGGGGGACCACGGTGTCGTCCACGGCCACGGCGATCCCCAGGGGGTGACCGTCCGCGGCGGTGCCGACCGGGGTGATCTCACGGCCGGTGAGCCGGGCGACGGCATCCGTGAGCGTGAGCCCCTCGTGGACCGCCACGGGGGAGCCGTTCACGGTCGCGGTGCCCTGCGCCGCGGAGGGGGCGGGCGGCGTCGTCACCGCCGAGGGCGAGGGGTGCGAGGGGTCGGTGGTCATGCGAGTCCTCCCGAGATGTGGGGGTGGTCGAGCGAAGCGGTGTCTGGGTCGGCCTGCGAGTGCCGGGCGGGATCCGTCGAGGCGAGGAACTCCCCGTCCGCGCCGTGCTCCACGCCCGGGTCGAGCACGCCGGTGACGAGTTCCGCCGCGAGTCGGGACGCGACCGGGGTCAGCAGGATGCCGTGACGGAAGTGGCCCGTGCTGACGACCAGTCCGTGCACGGAGGTCCGGCCCAGGTAGGGGAGGTCGTCCGGGGTGCCGGGCCGGGCGCGGGCCATCATCTCGAGGACGTCGCAATCGTCGATCGCGGGCACCACGGTGCGGGCGTCGCGCAGCAGCTGGTGGACGCCGCCGGCCAGCACGGACTCCCGCCCGTCCTCGCGGCTGGTGGCGCCGAGCACCAGGGTGTGGTCCTCGCGGGGGACCACGTAGACGGGCCGTCCGAGCACCTGGGCCCGTACCGTGCGGGAGAGCAGGTGCTCCTCCCCGGGGGCGAGCACGGACTCGGGCACGCGCAGCCGCAGGATGTCCCCGAAGACCGGGCGCAGGCGCAGGTCGAGGTCCTGTGGCAGACCGCCCACGGTGCTGGCCGTGAGACCGGTGGCGAGCACCACGGCGTCCGCGGGGATCTGCTCGCCGCTGTCCAGGCGTACGCCCGTGACCTGGCGGATCCTTCCGGAGGTGGTCAGCAGGGAGTCCACCTTGCTGGTGAACCACCGTGCGGGCCCGGGGTCCGAGGCGCCCTCGACGGTCTCGAGGTGCGCGGCGTTCAGCGCCTCCACCATGGCGGAGGCGAGCAGCCGGGGGTCCACCTGGCGGTCGGAGACGATGCGCACCGCTCCGGCCAGGCGCGGCGCGAGCGCGGGTTCCAGGGACCGGGCCTCCCGCACCGGGATCTCCTGGACGTCCATGCCGGAGGCGATCTGGTGCGAGGCGAGGTCCGAGAGGGAGCGGGCGTCCGCGGCGTCCGCGGCGACCACCAGGGTCTCCTCCGTGCGGTAGCCCGTGGGCAGACCGGTGGCGGCGGTGACCCGCTCCACGAACCGGGGGTACTCGGCGGCGGAGGCGCGCATCAGCGGGTAGAGCGGTTCCTGGCCGTACTGGGTCTCCGCGACCGGGGCGAGCATCCCCGCGGCGGCGCGGGTGGCTCCCCACGCGGGGCGCGGGTCCACCACGGTGACGGCGGTGCCGCGGCGTCGCAGTTCGAAGGCGGTGGCGAGACCGATCAGCCCGGCCCCGGCCACGACGACGTGCTCGGGCACGTTCTCGGACATTCTTCCTCCCTCCGGCGGCATGACCCGCATCAGGTGACCGGTCGGCGACTCACGCCCTCTCAGCCCGCTGCGGTGGTGTCGTGCGACGTGTGCGGGCTCCCGTGGAACTCGTGGGGCGGCAGCGGTGCCGACCACGATCAGTGTGCCCAGTCTAGCTGTGCCCACCGTCGGCGTCTCCGGGGAACCGGCGCTGAGGAGAGCGCTCGCCGTGCGCACCGGCAGCGGGTTCGTGCCACGATGGCGTCATGGGACACACGAACGAGCCGGGCACACGACGTCGTGCCGCACTGCAGGACGCGCGCCTCTACGTGTGCGTCACCGCCCGCCGCGAGCGCGGTGACCTGCGGGAGTTCCTGCACGCCGCCTACGAGGGCGGGGTGGACATCATCCAGCTGCGGGACAAGAGCCTGGAGGCGGCCGCGGAGATCCAGGCCATCGAGGTCCTCGCGGAGGTCGCCCGGGAGCACGGGAAGCTCTTCGCCGTCAACGACCGCGCGGACGTGGCGCTGCTGACCGGCGCGGACGTCTTCCACGTGGGGCAGGGGGACCTGAGCACCGAACAGGCGCGCACGGTTCTCGGTCCCGACGTGGTGCTGGGGCGCTCGTGCCACTCCACCGCGCAGGTGGACGCCGCGCTCGCCGACCCCGGTCTCGACTACTTCTGTACCGGCCCGGTCTGGGAGACCCCCACCAAGCCCGGCCGCGCCGCCGTTGGCCTGGAGCTGCCGCGGTACGCCGCCGAGCACGCCGGGGCCACGCCGTTCTACGCGATCGGGGGGATCGACGCCGCCCGGCTGCCCGAGGTGCTCGGCACGGGTGCGTCGCGGATCGTGGTGGTGCGGGCCGTCACCGAGGCCGACGACGTCGCCGCAGCAGCCCGCGCGCTGCGCACCGCCCTGCCGGCGTGACCTCAGGGCCCCTGCCCGACCGCACCGACCTCGCGCGCGGCGCTCGCCACCCCGTGACCGCACCGGGTGCTCAGGGGGAGGTCAGGCCTGCCCGGCGGATCCGCACTGCCCCGGATGCGCCTCGCACCACGGGGTGACGCCGGGAAACATGTGCCGGTGCTCGGCGACCCAGCGGTAGGCCGCCTCCAGTGTCCGCCCGACCAGCGGCAGCCGGTAGACCCGTTCGACGAGCCGTCTTCCGAGCGCGGTGTCGAGGACGACGGCCACGGCGTGGGCGCCGCTGGTGGTCTCGTCCCGTACCGCCCAGACCGAGCTGTCCGCCTGTTCCGGGGTGAGGCCGAAGCGCTCCAGGACGCCCGGGCACTGGGATGCGTGCAGCTCGATCCTCCCGTGACGGTCGAGGACCCGTACCCACCCGACGGCGCGCGTGCAGAACCCGCAGTTGCCGTCGAAGACCACGTGCAGCTGCGCGCTCACAGCAGCACGCTCCCGCTCACGCACACGGTGCACGCCCCGCCCACGAGAACGTCCTCGCCAAGGGACGAGACGTGGACGAGACCCCGCCGCCCGAGCCGGGTGCCCTGCCGCGCCACGTACTCGCGGGGCGTGCGGTCCGTGCGGATGAGCCACTGGGCCAGGCTCGCGTTGAGGCTTCCCGTCACCGGGTCCTCGTAGCCGCGGGCGCCGGGGACGAAGGCGCGGACCTCGAAGCGGTGCGCGGAACCTTCTGGGGCGGGCCCCACGACCCCCACCTTGTGCGCGCCGAGGGCTGCGACATCGGGGTCGAGGGCCAGCACCTTATCGGCGGAGTCGAGCACCACGGCCGCCCAGCCGGGGCCGTTGTCCACCCACTGGTGCGCCAGCACGTCCCGGGCGGTGATGCCGAGACCTTCGACGATCGTGCGCAGGACGTCGTCCTCCAGGTCCCCCGAACGGACGGTGGGCGGGGCTTCGAAGGACAGTGCGGCGTCGTCGTCCTCGGAGGAACCGGAGGAAGGAGCGTGGATGCGCACGAGACCCGCGGCGCACTCCTGGACCAGCGTGCCCGCGACCCGCGGGTCGTTCCCGGCCCGCAGCCATGCGCGCGCGGAGCCGAGCGTGGGGTGGCCAGCGAAGGGGAGTTCGCCGTGGGGTGTCCAGATGCGCAGGCGGTAGTCCGCGTCCGTCGTGGTGGCCGGCAGGACGAACGTGGTCTCGGACAGGTTGGTCCAGCGCGCGAAGCGGGCCATCTGCTCGTCCGTGAGGTCGGAGCCGTCCAGGACCACTGCCACGGGGTTGCCCAGGTAGGGGTCGGCGGAGAACACGTCCACCTGTGCGAACGGGCGGGAACGGGGCAACGAGGTCATGCTCCGATTTCACCACATCGGTTTGGACCGTTGCGCCACACACCTGGGGTGGAGCGGGGCATCCGCCGAGTTCCGCGCCGTGCGGAGAGAACCTGGCGGGCGGTGGGTGGGATCGACGGGGCGAAAGGCTGCCGGGGACGACACGGGCTTGAAGGACAGGCCGGCATGAAAAAATCCCCTTGCTCCTGCGGACAGGTGCAAGGGGATTCTGGTCGGGATGACAGGATTTGAACCTGCGACCTCGTCGTCCCGAACGACGCGCGCTACCAAGCTGCGCCACATCCCGCTGTCCCACGGAGGAACTCCGCGAACAACTGCTCCAGCATAGCGTCAGGATTCGGGGAATGCGAAATCCCGGGCGGGCCGCCCGGTACGCTCGCAGCCATGGAGCACTCGGCGGAAGCGGCGATCAGCCCGCGCACGTGGCGCCGCGTGGGCGCGGCCATGTTCACTGTGGGGTTCGGCGCCAATCTCTTCGCGCCCATGCTGGAGGTCTACCGGGAGCAGGACGGCCTCTCGGAGTCGTTCGTGACGGGGATGCTCGGGATCTACGCGGCCGGCCTGGTCCCCGCTCTGCTGGTCTTCGGCCCGGTGTCTGACCACCGGGGGCGGCGGGCCGTGATGCGCCCGGCGCTCGCGGTGGTCTTCGCGGCGTCGCTGATCCTGGCCGCGGCGTCCCAGACCTCCGACTGGCTGCTCTACCTGGGCCGCTGGATCATGGGCTTCGGGGTGGGCATGGCCATGTCCTCCGGATCCGCGTGGGTCAAGCAGCTGAGCACCGACCGTCCCGGGGCCGGACCCCGCCGCGCGACCGTGGTGCTCTCCGCCGGTTTCGGCGCGGGTCCGCTCGCCGCCGGTCTGCTGGCGCAGTTCCTCCCCGCCCCGCAGGTCACCCCGTTCGTGGTGCACCTGGTGCTCGTCCTTGCCGGGGCCGCACTGGTCTGGCGCGTTCCCGAGACCCAGCCGGTGGCGCGGGGCGCCCGTCCGCGGCAGCCGCTCGTGCCGCCGGTCGCCCTCACGGGTCGCTTCTTCTGGGTGATCGCCGCCTGGGCGCCGTGGGTCTTCGGCACGGCCACCGTGGCCTTCGCGAGCATCCCCCTGTTCACGCTGTCGTCGGTGCGTTTCCCCATCGCCTACCTGGGGCTCGTGGCCTCGGTGGTGATGTTCACGGGTGTGTTCGTCCAGCCGTTGGCTGCGCGGCTGGGGGAGGGCGGCTGGCTGCCGCTCTCGGTCACCGGGCTGGGGGCAGCGAGCGCGGGCCTGGTCCTGGGCGCGTTCACGGTCGCGTGGCACCTGAGCTGGCTCGCGATCCCCACGGGCGTGCTGCTGGGGGTCAGCTACGGGTTCATGATGGTCGCCGGTCTGCGGGAGGTGGAGCTCATGGCCCGCCCGCACGAGCTCGGTGCCCTGATCGGCGTGTTCTACACCCTCACCTACGTGGGCTTCGCGGTGCCGTTCGTGCTCTCGTTCCTCGCACCGGCGGTGGCCCGCGTGGCCGGGGTGGGGGAGACCACGGGGTTCGTGTGGTGCCTGCTCGCGGGCTCCGCGGGCTCCGCGGTCCCGGTGGCACGGGCGGCGGCGCGCGCCCTGCCCGGCCCCGGAACCGAGGGCTGACGACGACGCCGCGGCAGCCACGCGGCGTCGTCGTCCCTCAGTCCGTGAGCGTGACCAGGACGGCCTGGGGCGGACAGAACAGGCGGACCGGGGCGAAGCGGGACTCGCCCAGTCCCTGGGAGATGTTCACGGTCACCCCGCGGTGCTCGATCAGTCCCTTGCAGATCGCGGGGTCGAGGTCGCAGTTGCTCACCAGGGCGCGGCCGCCGGGCAGGCACACCTGCCCGCCGTGGGTGTGGCCCGCGAAGACGATGTCTGCCCCGTCCGCCGCGAAGCGGTCCAGGGTGCGCAGGTACGGTGCGTGGGCCACCCCGATGCGCACGTCCGCGGGGGTCTCGTGGTCCTGCGGGAAGCCCGGGTGGCGGTCGTAGTGCAGGTGCGGGTCGTCCACGCCGGAGAAGTCGATCACGGTCCCGGCCACCTCCAGGCGCAGCGCGCGGTTGATCAGACCCGTCCAGCCGTGCTCGTCGAAGGCCCGGTGCATCTGCGCGGTGGGCAGCAGCTGCGGTGCCTCGTCCTGCCCGGCGCGGTCCGCCGCGGAGGTGCGCCACAGGTAGCGGGTGGGGTTCTTGGGCTGCGGGGCGAAGTAGCAGTTGGACCCCGGCACGTAGACCCCCGGGAATGCGAAGAGCGGGTCGAGGATCTCCAGCAGGTAGGGCAGCGCCTGCAAGTGGGACAGGTTGTCCCCCGTGTCGATCACCAGGTCCGGTCGCAGGGCAGCGAGCGAGTGCATGAATCGCAGCTTCGCCGCCTGGCCCGGCACCGTGTGCAGATCCGAGATGTGCAGGATGCGCAGGGGCCGGGCACCGGTGGGCAGGACCCGCACCGTCTCCTGGCGCAGCTGGAACCGCCGACGCTCCCCGAGCACAGCCCACGCGAGCGTCCCGGTCCCTGCCGCGAACAGGCCCGCCCCGGCCGCGGTGATCTGGCGCGGGGCCGGGGCGGGCCCGGTGCTGGCGGAGGCCACTACTTGCTCGTGGACAGCACGCTGGCGGGCGGCGAGGAGAACGCGTCGGTGCTGTAGCGCGGCGCAATCTCCTTCATGTAGTTCTGCCACTGGCCACCGGCGTACGTGGCACCGTCCACCCACTCGGTACCGGAGCCACCGGAGCGGCCGCCGATGTTCAGGCCGTTCAGGGAGCGCGAGCCGGACTGGTAGTTGCCCACCCAAGATGCCGTGGACAGGCCCTCGGTGTAGCCCACCATCCACGTCTGGGTGGAGTTGTCCGTGGTACCAGTCTTGGCCGCGGACGCGCCGGGCAGGCCGATGGAGCGTTGGTAGCCGGACCCTCTCACGAGCACCTGTTCCAGCACGTAGTTCACGCCCTGGGCGACCTCCTTTTTGATGACCTGCTTGCAGGAGTCGTTGCCGACGTCGTACGACTTGCCCTGCGCGTCCACCACCTTGGTCACGGCGCGGGGTTCGCACATCACGCCGTCATTCGCGAAGGCCGAGAACGCGCGGGCCATGGTCATGGGGGAGATGTCCGCCGAGCCACCCAGCAGGGAGGAGAGCACCGTGGTGTCCACGGGGTCGCCGGTCTTGCCGTCGTGGATGCCCAGCGCCTTGGTCAGGTCGCCGATCTCGCACAGGTCGAGGTCTGCGGCCATCGCGTACAGCGCGGAGTTGATGGAGTTGTAGATGCCGTAGTCCACGTCCATGACCTTCTGGTAGCCCTCGGTGGCGTTCTGGAAGGTCAGGCCGTTGCCGTCGGTGCCCGGTTCGATCTTGTACCCGTTGGGCAGGCAGGAAGCCTTCCACTTGTAGTCCGCCGGGTAGCTCAGCCTGCGGGCGTCGATGCTGGCCTTCACCCCCTTGCCCGAGTTGATCCACTGGGCCAGGGTGAACGGCTTGAACGTGGAACCCACCTGGAACCCGCCGGCGCCGCCCATCGACGTGTCCACGTTGAAGTTGTAGGTGGTGTTGCTGTCGCCCTCAGCGGCGGAGTAGTTCGTGTTCTGCGCCATGGAGGCGATGTGCCCGCTGCCGGGCTCCAGGGAGATCAGGGACGTGGAGACGCTGTCCGGGTTGTTGTCCTTGGGCTGCGTCTGGTTGACCTGGGTGTCCGCCGCCTTCTGCGCGGTGGGATCCAGTGTGGTGGTGATCGTCAGACCACCGCGCTGCAGGGTGGCCAGCCGCTCCTCCGGCGTGGTGCCGTACGCGTCCGACTGCATGACCTCGTTCTCCACGTAGTCGCAGAAGTACGGCGCGGTCTTCGCTGCGGAGCACCCGGAGCTCGTGGTGTGGATGTCGAGGTTCATCGGCTCGTTGGCGGCCTTGTCCGCCTCCGCGCGGGTGATGGACCCGGTCTGGACCATGGTGTCCAGCACCAGGTTGCGACGCTGCGTGGACAGCTCCGGGTTTACCTGGGGGTTGTACGTGTTCGGCGACTGCACCATGCCCGCGAGGGTCGCGGACTGGGCAACGCTCAGCTGCGAGGCGTGGATGCCCCAGAAGTACTGCGACGCCGCTTCGACACCGTAGTTGGAGCCGCCGAAGAGCACGATGTTGAGGTAGCCCTCGAGGATCTCGTCCTTGGACTTCTCCTGCTCCATGGACAGCGCGAGCTTCATCTCCTTGATCTTGTCGACCACGCCCTTGTCGGCGCCGATGGTGCTGGCCTGCTCGCCGTTGCGCACCTGCTGGTCGATGATGAGGTTGTTCACGTACTGCTGCGTGATCGTGGAGGCGCCCTGACGGTTGCTCGGGCGCAGCAGGTTGTTGCCGATGGCGCGCACGATGCCCCACGGGTCCACCGCGCCGTGATCGTAGAAGTCGCGGTCCTCGATGGACAGCAGCGCCTTCTGCATGTTGGGGGAGATCTCGTCCAGGGGCACGGGGTCCCGGTTCTGGGCGAAGAACTTGGCGACCTCGGAACCGTCCTTCGCAACAACCGTGGAGGCGCGGGAGAGCGGGCCCGTCTCCATGTCCGCGGGCAGGGACTTGAACCATCCGATGGACGCGTTGGCGGCCAGCCCGGCTGCCGCGGCGGGGGGGACCAGGAGCCCGGCTGCGACCACGCCGGTGACCACCGCAACGGCGATGAACGCCACCACGTTGCCCAGTACCGACGTGGGCTCGGAGCCCGAGTTGTTGCGTGATGCCATTGCGCCAGTGTACAAGCCGGGGGCGGGTGGATCCGTGTATCCGAACCTGCGGTCACACTGTGATCTCCCCGGGACCGGGGACGCGCGCCGGGCCCGCCCGGCCAGTAGGGTGGTGGCCATGACCACTTGGGAATACGCAACCGTTCCGCTGATGATCCACGCCACCAAGCAGATCCTCGACAACTGGGGTGACGACGGCTGGGAGCTCGTGACCGTGCTGCCCGGCACCCAGGCCGCGGACACCCCCGCCGCGAACATGAACGCGCCGGTGCAGACCAACCCCATCGCCTACTTCAAGCGCCCCAAGAACTGACGCGGCGCGGGAGGACCCGGACATGAGTGACAGGTACGAGGACCGGCTCGCGGAGCTGGGGCTGCAGCTGCCCGACGTCGCGGCACCCCTGGCCGCCTACGCGCCGGCGGTGACCAGCGGCAACCACGTGTACACCGCGGGCCAGCTGCCCCTGGTCTCGGGCTCGCTGCCGCAGACCGGTGTGGTGAGCGACAGCGGTGCCGAGGGCACCGTGGACCCGCGGCGGGCCGCGGAGCTCGCAGAACGCTGCGCGCTCAACGCGCTCGCGGCGGTGAAGTCGCAGATCGGCGAGCTGGAGCGCATCCGGCGCATCGTGAAGGTCACGGGTTTCGTGGCTTCCGCCCCGGACTTCTTCGCGCAGCCCGCGGTGGTGGACGGTGCGTCCCAGCTGCTCGGCCGGGTCTTCGGTGACGCCGGCGTGCACGCGCGCTCCGCGGTGGGCGTGAGCGTGCTGCCGCTGAACTCCCCGGTGGAGGTCGAACTGATCGTCGAGTTCGGCTGAGCATGGGCGGCGCGCCGTCGGGGGAGCGGATCTTCGCGATCCCCCGCTCCTACAGCAAGGCGGCCCGCGCCTGGATGGAGCGCGGCCTCGGGATGCACGGTGCGGCACCGCGCCGGGGCGCCGCCACGGTCTTCGTCCGGGACGGGGACAACGGGGTGGAGACCCTCATGCTCCACCGCCCCGGGCGACAGTCCATGGGCACGCTCTCCTTTCCCGGGGGGATCACCGAGACGAGCGACGACGAGCCCCTCGACTGGCGCGGTCCGAGCTCCTCCGAGTGGGCCCACAAGCTGCTCTCCGACGACATCGGCCGCGCCCGGCGCAGCGTGGTGACCGCGGCGCGCAAGACGTTCGTGGAGACCGGCATCCTCTTCGCGGGCGCGCCCGCCCACGGGGTGGCCGAGAACGTGGAGGGCGTGGACTGGATGCGCTCCCGCGAGCAGCTGGCCTCCGAGGACATCTCCTTCGCGGACCTGCTCGCCAAACGCAGCATGGCGTTCCACAGCGAGTGCCTGCGCCCGCTGTCCCACTGGATGACCTCGGACTTCGTGCACCAGCGGGTGGACCTGCAGTTCTTCGCCGCGGCGGTTCCCGTGGGCCAGCGCGAGTCCCCGCTGGCCACGCAGCGCGGGCGTGCCTGGCTCGGCTGGGTGGACGCCCGCACGCTGCTCGACGACCCCTGGGCCACGCCCCTGCCCGAGCTCTTCCGGGAGGAGAGCGAGGAGAGCGCCCAGACCGACGACCCCTGGCACTTCGACTTCAACGAACTGACAACTCCTGGGGTGCAGTGCGCCGTGGAGGCCGTGGCGGAGGCGAGCTCGGCCATGGCGTTTCTCGCCGCCCGTCGGGACCTGCGGGTCAAGGTGCCGCGCCTGGACCTGCGCGACGACGAGCCCGTCCTGGTGCTCGACGCCTGACTCCCGCCGCGGCGGGCGGGGCGGCGTCGACCGGGCCCGTCCGCACACGCGGCGACGCCCGCGGCAGGTGCCGCGGGCGTCGTCGTCGGATCAGGGGGAACGCGTCAGCGCGAGCGCTGCTTGAGACGCTGCAGGTCCAGGATGACCACCGCGCGCGCCTCCAGGCGGATCCAGCCGCGCTGCACGAACTCGGCGAGCGCCTTGTTCACGGTCTCGCGCGAGGCGCCGACCAGCTGAGCGAGCTCCTCCTGGGTGAGCTCGTGGGCCACCAGGATGCCGTCCGTGGCGGGGCGCCCGAAGCGGTCCGCAAGGTCCAGCAGAGCCTTGGCCACGCGCCCGGGAACGTCCGAGAACACGAGGTCCGCGAGGTTCTCGTTGGTGCGGCGCAGCCTGCGGGCCAGGGCCTGCAGCAGCTGGGCGGAGACCTCGGGGGAGCGCTGGATGACCTTGCGCAGGTTCTCGTGCTTGAGCCCGGCCAGTCGCGTCTCGGAGACCGCGGTGGCGGAGGTGGAGCGGGGGCTGGGGTCGAACAGGGCCATCTCGCCGAAGATCTCACCCGGGCCCATGACGGCCACCAGGTTCTCGCGGCCGTCGCTGGCCGTGCGGCCGAGCTTCATCTTGCCGGAGACGATGAAGTAGAGCTGGTCTCCCGGGTCGCCCTCGTAGAACAGGGTGGCACCGCGGGAGAGATCCACCTCCGTGATCTCCTCGGTCAGAGCGGCGAACGCCTCGTCGTCCAAAGAAGCGAACAGGGGAGCGCGGCGCAGGACGTCTGTATCCAAGGTGTATCTCCTCACCAAAGTCGGGGGGCACCCCGCAGGGGTGCATGCGTGCTTACGGTCCATCGTAACGAGTTTCACACCGCTCGTGGCCACTCCTGCGTTGTGCCCAGTGTGAACACCCGGGGAGCTCTGCGGTGGCAGCGCCGCCCGCTTCTCCCACCGGCGGTGCACGCTTTGCCCAGGCCCCCGCCGTATGCTCGGCTCCACACGTGGCCGATCCCCGCGTGCCCCCACACCGTGAGGACCTCCATGAGTCTGTCCCTGAACCTTCTGGACGTGCTGCTCGTCCTGGTGCTGATCGCGTACCTGGTGGCGGGTTTCCGCCGGGGGTTCTTCCGCTCCTCCGCCTCCCTGGCCGGGCTGGTGCTCGGCGCCGTGGTGGCGTTCTGGGCGGGTCCCGTGGTGGCCGCCTACGTGAGCGGCGAGTGGCGGATTCCCGCCGTGCTGCTCACGGTGCTCGTGCTCCTGGGCCTCGGCCAGTACCTCGGCTCCACGCTGGGCGGCGCCCTGGCCCGGATCACTGAGAAGACGGGGCTGGGGGTGCTCGACCGGCTGGGCGGGGCGGTGCTCAACGTGGCGGTCGCCGGGATCATCATGACGCTGCTGGGTTCCCTGGTGGGACAGATGGGCCTGCCCGCACTGTCCCAGCAGGTGGCGTCCTCCCAGGTGCTGCGCGGCATCGAACGCCTCACCCCGGAACCGGTGCGCAACGCCATGACCCAGACCCGCAACGCGGTGAGCGGCTCCCAGGGCATCCGTCAGCTGGATGAGCTGCTGTTCCCCACGCAGGCCGTCCCGGACCCGAAGGACACCCCCGACTCGCAGGTGGTGGCGGACGCCGGCCAGTCCGTGGTGCAGGTCTACGGCACCGCGGCGCAGTGCGCCCAGAACCAGACGGGCTCGGGCTTCGTGGCGCAGGACGGCACCGTGGTCACCAACGCCCACGTGGTGGCCGGAGTGGACCAGCCCGTGGTCCAGACAAGGGACGGGCAGGTCTACCGCGCGCAGACGGTGCAGTACGACGCCGCCTCCGACCTCGCGGTGCTGCGCGTCCCCGATCTCCCGGATACACCGCTGCCACTGGAGGACTCCGCGGTGCAGGGCGAGACGGTCTCCTTCGCGGGCTACCCGCTGGGCGGTCCGTACACGCTGCGTCCCGCCACCGTGCAGGGCGAGGCGGTGGCCCCGGTGCAGAACGTGACCACCGGCGAGACCCAGACCCGCAGCATCATCCAGTTCGCGGGCAACGTGGAGCAGGGCAACTCCGGTGGGCCGCTGCTCAACGACTCGGGCCACGTCGTGGGTGTGGTGTTCGCCAAGGCTGTTACGGACCAGGTGGGCTACGCCATCCCGGTGGCCCGTGTCACCGAGATCCTGGACGCCGCCGAGCAGTCCACGCAGGCCGTCTCCACGGGTCAGTGCGTGGCCTCCTGAGCCGTGTGCGCCCACGGGGCCGCGCGAGGTGGCCGGCGCGGCGGCAGGACCCGGGCGCCGTCGTCGTCCGCGCGCCGTCGTGGTCCGGAAGAGTCGTCATGCGGGCAGCGCTCTGGCCCGGGGAAGCGCCCCTGCCCCTGAGGGCTCAGCGCAGCCCGAGATGCTGGGCGACAACGTCCACGCCGAACTCGTAGCCCAGGATCCCCGCGCCCGCGATCACCGCGGTGGCCTGCGGGGACACGAAGGACGTGTGGCGGAAGGCCTCGCGCCGGTGCACGTTGGAGATGTGGACCTCCACCACCGGCACCTCGCACATCTCCAGCGCGTCGTGGATTGCCACCGAGTAGTGCGTGAGGGCCGCCGGGTTGATGACAATCCCGCAGGCCTGCGTGCGCGCCTGCTGGATCCACTCCACGATCTGGCCCTCGTAGTTGGACTGCTCGAAGACCACGTCCAGCCCGTAGGTCTGGGCGCGGGCCCGCACGTTCGCCTCCACGTCCGTGAGGGTCGCGTGACCGTAGACCTCGGGCCTGCGGGTGCCCAGGGTGTTGAGGTTGGGGCCGTTGAGGACGTAGACCGGTAGCTCGTTCATGGCCCCATTGAACACGACGCGCGCACGACATCAGCTCGGCACGGGCCCGACGCGCGTTCCGCCGGGCGCGGGTGGGACGCCACGACGCCGCCGCGGTGCCTCCCGTGCGAGAGGCGCCGCGGCGGCGTCGTGGGTGGTGCCGTACCGTGGCCGCGCCGGTGGCGGACCCGGACGGGGCGCTGGCTACTCGCCCAGGGAGTCCACGATCTGCTGCATGACCGTCTGGTCCGCGAGTGTGGAGACATCCCCCACGGGGCGGTCCTCGGCGACGTCCTTGAGCAGGCGACGCATGATCTTTCCGGAGCGCGTCTTGGGCAGCTCGGGGACGATCAGAACCTTCTTGGGCTTGGCGATCGGGGAAATCTCGGTGCCCACGTGCCCGCGGATCTCCTCCGCCAGCTCGGTCTTGTCCCGGTCCTCGGCGGTGGCCTGGTCCGAGAGGATCACGAACGCGAAGACCGCCTGGCCCGTGGTCTCGTCCTTGGCGCCCACCACGGCCGCCTCCGCGACGGACGGGTGGGAGACCAGCGCGGACTCGATCTCCGGGGTGGAGAGACGGTGGCCGGAGACGTTCATGACGTCGTCCACGCGCCCCAGGATCCAGATGTCCCCGTCCGCGTCCCGCTTGGCGCCGTCGCCGGCGAAGTACTTGTCCCCGAACTGGCCCCAGTAGGTGTTCACGAAGCGCTCGTCGTCGCCCCAGATGGTCCGCAGCATGGACGGCCACGGCTCGCGGACCACCAGGAAGCCGTCCGTCTCGTTGGGCAGGGATGTGCCGGCGTCGTCGACGACGTCCACCGCGATCCCCGGCAGCGGAACCTGCGCGGAGCCCGGCTTGGTCGCGGTCACGCCGGGCAGCGGGGAGATCATCATGGCGCCCGTCTCGGTCTGCCACCACGTGTCCACGATGGGGCAGTGGTCCTGGCCGATCACCCGGCGGAACCAGGTCCACGCCTCCGGGTTGATGGCCTCGCCCACGGTGCCCAGCAGGCGCAGCGAGCTGAGGTCCCACTCGGCGGGGATCTCCTCGCCCCACTTCATCATGGTGCGGATGGCCGTGGGGGAGGTGTAGAGGATGCTCACGCCGTACTTCTGCACGATCTCCCAGAAGCGGCCGCGGTGCGGGGAGTCCGGGGTGCCCTCGTAGATCACCTGGGTGGCACCGTTCACGAGCGGCGCGTAGGTGATGTACGTGTGGCCGGTGACCCAGCCGACGTCCGCGGTGCACCAGTAGACGTCCGTCTCCGGCTTGAGGTCGAAGACGTACTTGTGGGTGAACGCCGCCTGGGTGAGGTAGCCGCCGGTGGTGTGCAGGATGCCCTTGGGCTTCCCGGTGGTGCCGGAGGTGTAGAGGATGAACAGCGGGTCCTCGGCGTTCTGCTCCGAGGGGGTGTGCTCCGTGGAGGCCTCTCCCACGACGTCGTGCCACCACACGTCCCGGCCGTCCTGGAACGCGACGTCCTCGCCGTTGCGCTTGACGACCACCACGTGGTTGACGGTCTCCCCGCCCTTCTCCAGTGCGGCGTCCACCGCGGGCTTGAGCGTGGTGGGCTTGCCGCGGCGGTAGGAGCCGTCCGCGGTGACCACGAGCTTCGCCTCGCCGTCCTCGATGCGCGAGCGCAGGGCGTCCGCGGAGAAGCCGCCGAAGACCACCGAGTGGATCGCGCCGATGCGCGCGCACGCGAGCATGGTGATCACGGCCTCCGCGATCATGGGCAGGTACACGGCCACGCGGTCGCCCTTGGAGACGCCGAGGGACTCGAACGCGTTGGCGGCCTTGGAGACCTCGTCCTTGAGCTGCGCGTAGGTGTAGACGGCGCTGTCACCGGGCTCGCCCTCGAAGTACAGGGCCACGCGGTCCCCGTTGCCGGCCTCCACGTGGCGGTCCACCGCGTTGTACGCGGCGTTGAGGGTGCCGTCCTGGAACCACTTGGCGAACGGCGGGTTGGACCAGTCCAGGACCTCCGTGAAGGGGGTGGACCAGGTGAGCAGGTCGCGGGCCTGGTCGGCCCAAAACTCCTGGCCCTTCGCCTCGGCCTCCTCGTAGAGCTCCGCGGTGGCATTGGCCTGCGCCGCGAACTCCTTGCTGGGCGCGAAGGTCATTGGCTGGGATGCTGCGGGTTCCGGGGTCATGGTGCTCCTTCACTGGGCCGACCCGCACCGCACGCGGCGGTACGTGGTGCAGTTCACATTCTGTGCTCCACCTTAGACGAGGAGCTGCACCCCGCTCCATCGTGTGCGGGCAGGTGTCGTGCGGGCCCGGGCGCACCCGCCCGGGCCCGGCCTCCCGGTTTGACCGGCCACCCCGGGCCCAGCATGATCGAGGGCATGGACACCCCCGCCGCAGCAGCCCACGTGCGCTTCGTGACGCCGCGGCAGGCGGAGCAGGCGGCCGCGCGGCGTCGTCGTGCCGGGACCGAGACAGACCTGTCCAGGACGCGGCGTGCGCGGCGGATCCAGCGCGTGCTCGCGCAGACCTACCCCTACGCCGTCGCTGAGCTCGACTTCGACGACGCCTGGCAGCTGCTCGTGGCCACCGTCCTGTCCGCGCAGACCACCGACATCCGCGTCAACGCCGTGACGCCCGGGCTGTTCGCCGCATATCCCGGCCCGCGGGAACTGGCCGAGGCGCCGGCCGAGGACGTGCAGGAGATGGTGCGCTCGCTCGGCTTCTACCGCTCGAAGGCGCGCTCGATCCAGGCGCTGGCCACGCGCATCGTGGACGAGTACGACGCCGCCGTCCCCGGCACGGTCGAGGACCTCGTGAGCCTGCCCGGCGTGGGGCGCAAGACCGCGAACGTGGTGCTCGGCAACGCGTTCGGGGTCCCGGGGATCACGGTGGACACCCACTTCGGGCGGCTCGCCCGCCGCTTCGGATGGACCGAGAACGAGGACCCGGTCAAGGTCGAGAAGGACGTGGCCGCGCTGTTCCCGTCCGCCCTGTGGACCGAGCTGTCCCACGAGCTGATCTACCACGGGCGGCGGATCTGCCACTCCCGCAAACCCGCGTGCGGCGTGTGCCCCGTGGCGGACCTGTGCCCGTCCTACGGCGCCGGGCCCACGGATCCCGAGGCGGCGCGGAAGCTGCTCGGCTACGAACTGAAACCCGGCCGCGAGGACCTGCTGGCCGGGTTCATGGCGGGACGCACCCGGCGGCAGCTGCGCGCCGAGGGACACACGCTCAGCGCGTGAGAGGACGGACGATGACCACTTCTTCCCCTATCCAGGGCGGGCCCCGCGAGCAGCTGGTGGAGCTCGCGCGGCACGGCGACTCCGTGATCATGCACGACCGCGAGCCCTGGCGGATCGGCGAGCTGGACGAGAACTACCGGCACTCCGCGGTGCTCGTGCTCTTCGGCGCGCTGGACAGCGTGCCCGCCGAGTACGCGGAGCACTCCGAGGGCCCCGGCCGGGACCTGGACGTGCTGTTCGTGCAGCGTGCGTCGACACTGCGCGCGCACCCCGGACAGGTGGCGTTCCCCGGTGGGCGGCTCGACCCGCCGGACGGGGAGATCGGCACGTTCCTGGACGCCCCCGGCGGGCGGGTCAGCGCCCCCCACGTGCGTGCCGCGCTGCGCGAGGCCCACGAGGAGACGGGCCTGGACCCCGACGGCGTGGAGGTGCTCGGCGCGCTGCACCCCGTCCCGCTGCCCGTGAGCAACCACCTGGTGACCCCGGTGATCGGGTGGTGGTGCAAGGAGTCCCCGGTGGATGTGGTGGACCACGCGGAGTCCTCGCTCGTGTTCCGGGTGCCCGTGCTGGACCTCATCAACCCCGCCCACCGGTACTACGCGACCGTCACCCGCGGTGCGCACACCTACAAGTCCCCGGCGTTCGACGTCAACGTTGCCGGGGTGGCCGAGACCGTGACCGTGTGGGGCTTCACCGGGGTCGTCCTGGACCGGATCCTCGACCGGCTCGGGTGGTCCGTGGAGTGGGACCGCTCGGCGAAGCGGCCGGCGCCGGGGACTGGGCCGAAGGTGTAGGGGCGGCGGAGACATCTCCGTGCCCTTGTCGGCCGTGGGCCAGCGTGAGCCGGAAGGGAACCTCGTCGGGGGTGGACGATGGTGCACGTGCAATGCCCAGGGATGAGAAAGTTTTATCTGTGATGCAGATCATATGACTGCTAATCTCCGAATTAACCAGGCGTTTTCCGGAGAGAGCGGTCATGCGGTCACAAGAAATCATCGGCGTGGACGGTCTGCGGGTGGAGTTCGTGACCTCCGTGGAGACTGTCCACGCTGTGGACGGGCTCGACGTCTCCTTCGGGGAGGGAGAGTTCGTGGGGCTCCTGGGGGCCAGTGGTTCGGGGAAGACGACCTTCGTCAATGTGCTGGCCGGGTTGGAGAGTGCCACCGCGGGTGTGGTCACCGTTGCTGGACACGACATGGGTGCGCTCGGTTCCGCGGAGCGGGCTCGTTTGCGCCGCGAAGACATCGGTGTCGTGTTCCAGGACAACAACCTCATCCAGGAGTTCACAGCGCGGGAGAACGTTGCTCTTCCACTGATCATGGGCGGGGCCAAGCGCAGGGACGCCCATGCCGAGGCCGATGACATGCTCGGTGTCCTCGGGCTTGAAGGTCTCGGGGGCAGGGCTCCGCGCCAGCTCTCCGGGGGACAGCAGCAGCGGGTGGGCATCGCCCGGGCCTTGGTGGGTGGCCGGCGGGTGCTCCTGGCTGATGAACCGACCGGTGCGTTGGACACGGAGAACTCCCGGGCGATCTTTGGACTCGTCGCCGAGCTGTGCCGGGAGGGTGTGACGGTGGTGGTGGCCACGCACGACAGCCTGATCGAGGAGTTCGCGGATCGAATCCTTGTGCTTCGCGACGGTCGGCTCGTTGAGGACCGCCCCGCGCACGGGGCGCCGGTGAGTCGGCGGTGAGCCACCCGGTCGTGCACCTGGTGGGTTTCTACCTGCGTTCACGCATTGTCCGCAGCATCTTCCTCATGTGCTTCCTCGCCTCGCTCGCGGTGGTGGCGGCTTTCCAGACCGCAGCAGCTCTGCGCCTGGACGGGGCCCAACAGGCGGAGCAGTATCTCGGGGACGTGCAGTACGCCGCTGAGATCCCGACCCCGCCGGGGAGCATCCAGGCACTGCACGAGGAAGAAGACCGCCTGCGCGCGGCGGTGACGGATGCCGGTGGCACGGTGGCCAGCATCGGGCAGGTGGTCTCGTTTCTGGACCTGGACGGGTCATCCGAGCAGGTGACGCTGTGGGAAGGACAGCGGTCCCAGAACCCCTATCCTGATCGGTTTTCCCTGACTGAGGGGCGGTGGCCGGACTCGGACGAGGAGGCGGTCGTCCAGGACACCCTGGTGAACTCCTACCGGGTGGGGGACCGGGTGTCATTGTTCTCCGGAGGGATCGGATTCACCGTTGTGGGAGTCCTCCACGACGACTTCCAGCGCAGAGGTGCGGTGGTTCTGACCGCCGGTGGGGGTTGGGACCGTGTGGTCCAGTACGCCAGTTCGGGTTCCGCGCGGTATGACGTGGACGAGGCACGGACCATGGTGCGCTGGAACGGCGGGGACAGGACCGGCGCCCAGGCAGTCGCGGCTGACCGGGGTGTGGACGCATCCTCGCAGGAGATGGCGTCCACTTCCTTCTACTCCCGGGAAAACTTTCTCGCCCTTCCTGCCCCGGGACTGGGCACGGTGCCCGCCCTGATCGGGGTGGTCCCCCTGACCGTGGTTCCGCGACAGTGGGAGGACTCGGGGCGCTGCTTCTCACCCGCCTCATCCGCCGTTCCAGGATCAGCATGTGGCGCATCGGTGTGGACTCCCGCACCAGCGCTCTTGCCGGGTGGTTGGCCGTCCTGGCCGCGGTGGGTGGTGCCAGTCTGACGGGTGGTCTTCTCGGCGCCGGTGTGGCATGGGCGCTGCGCCCGGCAGTCGACGTGCTCTCCGACCATGCCCTGAGCCCGTCCGCGGACCCAGCACCTGCCATCCTGCTCGCCGTGGTCTCCGCAGCTGGTGGTGCGACCGTCGCCCTGCTGGGCGGCGGGCTGGGTCGCCGCCCGGGGGGAACTGCCCGCCCGGGCAATACGGTCGATGCCCGATCGTCCCGTAAGACCGTGGCGGGCACCGTGATGCTCGTCCTCACAGCCCTGGCTTGTGCCGGGCTGGCGTGGGGTGCGTGGCGTGCTGCCACACAAGGACTTGCCTCCACCGCGGCCGCCACGCGGACCACCGTCGTGCTGTGCATCGCGCTTGCTCTGGCCGTGGGACTGCTGGCCCGCGCAGCGGTGATACTGCCCACCGGTGGCCCCGTGCCCACCCTGGCGCTGCGGCGACTGCGTCACACCGCAACCACCACCATGGTCACCGCGGCAACTCTGGCGTTGGTGGTTGCGGTGCCGGTGGCTCTTGCCACCACCACGGCCACGGAAGCGCAGGTGATCAACAGCACGATCGTCTCCGCCGTGCCCGCTGACCAGGTCGACCTCGGGTAGCCGAGGTTCTGTAAACGCACCTACCTCTCACACGAGTAGGAAGGTGGGGCCGGAGATGGGCCAAGAACAGCAGGAACAGGCTACGGGATCAGGGTCGTCAACGCGGGCGGTGGTGTACGTCAGGATCAGCGACGACCCTGAGGGCACAGAGCGTGGCGTGGATCGGCAGGAGGCTGATTGCCGCGCGTACGCCGCCGCGCATGGCTGGGAGGTCGTTGCGGTGTTTCGGGAGCATGACACCTCGGCGTTCAAGCAGCGGACGATCACGCTGCCCTCGGGTGAGCGGGTGAGCGGGTGAGCGGGTGCGCCGGGTGATCCGCCCCCAGTTTCGCGCGATGCTCAAGCGCCTCGCCGATGGGCAGGCGCAGGTGATGGTCGCCTACGACTTGGATCGTGCGGTGCGCGATCCCAGGGATTTGGAGGACTTGATCGACGCGAAGGTCCTCGGCGGGTTCGGTGTCTGCTCGGTGACCGGCTCCCTGCGACTGGACACAGACTCTGATGTGGCGATGGCCAGGGTGCTGGTGGCGATGGCGAACAAGTCGTCAGCTGACACCGCTCGCCGTGTCGCGCGGGCGGCGAAGCAGCAGGCCATTGAGGGTGCGTGGCATGGGGGCAGGGTGCCGTTCGGGTACCGCGCCGAGTCCGGTGTCCTCGTCATCGACCCGGTGACCGGGCCACTCGTGGTCGAGGCCATGCAGCGGGTGCTGGCCGGTGATTCGCTGTATCGGATTCGCAAGGACTGGAACGAGCGCGGTGTGCTCACCACGCACGGGTGTGCGTGGTCGGATCGGACGCTGAAACTGATGTTGCGTAACCCCTCCAATAAAGGGGTCCGCGAGTATCGGCCCGTGCTGCCGGACGGGAGCCGTGCGAAGTCGTCACAGATGCAGGTGGAGGCGGCGTGGCCTGCGATCGTGGACGAGGACACCTGGCAGCAGGTTTCCGACGTGCTCGACGCACGCAAGAAGGCCCGAAACTTCCATCAACCCGGCAGCGGGGTTGCGAAGCGCATGTACCCGTTCTCAGGTCTGATCCGCTGCTCGAAGTGCGGAACAGCGATGATCCATCGCGGCGACGTGTACCAGTGCATCCAGCCCACGCGCGGCGGCTGCAACAGGTCGATCCGCTCGGCCGAGATTGCCAAGCTCGTGGAGGAGGCGGTGTTGGCGACGTTCGAGCAGATCACCCTCCACCCCACCAAACGCAACGAGACCGGCACTGACCTGGCGGCGCGGGTCGGGCTCGCAGCGACGCTCGACGCCGATCGGGAGCGTCTGGCACGGCTCGATGATGACTACTACGACGGGCTCATCGACAAGGCGATGTGGGTGCGACAGCGCGCGAGGATCGCCGAGCGGATCGAGCGCACCCGCCGCGAGTACACCGCCGCAATGCCCGAACAGCACGCTGGGCCGAGCATCGACGTCACCACCGTCGCCGCCGAGTGGAAGGGGCGTACCCCGATGTGGCAGTACCAGGCGACGAGCCTGATCCTTCAAGCGGTCCTCATCCACGCGCGCCCGGCCGACATGATGACCGCCGTCCCCAAACGCCGCAACGAAACCTACGAGGCGTTCCACTCCCGCCGCGACGCTCACCGCGTTGACGTGCTCGCCCGCAGAGTCGAGTTCATCTGGCGCGCCTAACCTGCACCGTCTTCCGTGGCTTCGTTCGCTCGTTCTTGACCGGCGAACGTGCAGGCTCGCACAGACCTTCCTGATCCTCGACCATGACCCTCTTTGCGAATCGGGGTGCTTTGCACAGCTCCCGCAGACCGGCCAGCACAGTCGGGTCGCTCACCGCCGCAGAAAGCCCCTGTGCCTGCCGCGATGTCGCAGCCAGCCGCGCGCCCAAGCTCGGGGCGCGCGGGGTTGTCGGCGTGTCTGTGGTGATCGATGGCGAGGAGGCGGGGATGGTCATACTGATAGGTGCGAGCCGAACACCCAGAATCAGACCCAAGACCACAACATTTAGTAGCGAGTAGTCGCTACGGGCGCTATATGCGGGTCAAGTGTTATGCCCGTCGCCCCGCCACAACGGTTCAGGAGCCGCGCGGAGGCTTCGGGTTGGCCGCCCAGATTGCGGCCAGCAGGCCGGTGTCGCAGCGCAGCGAGTCCAAGGATTCACCACTCAGTAGACGCAGGAGAACACCGTCGCCTGTCGGGGTACCAGCGTGTTTCGGGTCGGGGTTGCCGAGCATGATCCGCGACAGCGCCGTCCACGAGCGCGGCGGCAGCCCCAGCAGCATCGGTACGGTGCGGTCACGGCGCAGCACCTCCACCGCGCGGCGTCGCGAGGAGACATCGGCCAGCCGGTAAGCCACATGCTCCACGCACACCACCACGAGTGAGGCATCCCAACCTGCCGATACGAACAGAGCTACAACCTCCGCGAGAACAGCGGCAACCCGATCATCTTCCTCGCCGCTGTCCGCGTCGTCGTCCGTGGTCGAGTTCACGGCGAACGCGGGGTGATAGTCGTCCAGGTTCTCTCGATCCGCGAACCGCACCGCGTCATGGAACCCGGCGATCCGGGCAGTGTGACGCGCCTGATTCGGTGACACCAACAGCCCGGCCGCCCGCACGTCAGCATTGCAAGTGATCTGCACCGCGCGGGTGACCACGGCCCACGGGTTCCCTGCGTTCCGCGTCGAGGGGGCGAGCATGACCTCGAACGCCGCCGACGCGATATGCCACGGGTCGAGGTTGTGTTTCCTGGCCAGCCGTCGATACCGCTCGGCGGTGTAGCGCATCAGATCCGCCGCCTCCCGATCACCCCGCCACGCCCCAGGCCCAGACTCGTGCAGGCGGAGGAGCAGGGCGCGTAGCCCTTCGGGCGTCTCGAATCCTCGGCTGCCTGGCTCCGCAGCGTCGTCGGCGGCGGGCGGGGTGTGTTCGGCCACGGTGGTACCTCCCGTGAAGGAGGTGGCCCACCAGGAGCCAGACCAGGACGCTCACCAACGCACCCCTGTGCCCGCCGCTCGTCAGCATTACTGTTCGACTTATCCCAGTGCCATTTCGAAACTCTCGGCTGACCGTTGAGATGGCGACGGAGGAATTACCTGGGGCGGATACCTTGTGCTCCGGGGGCGCAGCCGTGGCTCAGTTCGCGGCGCTCGGGCGTTGTTCTGTTCATGCCGTTCGTGTGCTTTCTGGTGAGGGAAGTTGCTAGACGGCGGCGAGTCCGATGGTGACGAGGATGAACCCGAGGAGCTGAAGCGATCCTCGGGTGATCTGGAAGACATCCCAACGGCGGCGCATTGCGATGAAGCCTTCGGGTGCGGTGTCCTGTTTGATGCGTCCGGTGCGGAAGTTGATGGGCACGTTGCCGAAGATGGTGACGATGAGCGCGATCCCGAGGGCAACGGCGGCGGAGATCAGCCAGGCCGAGGGCGTCGGGATTGCGACGGTGATCGCGAGGACGGTGGCGGCGGTCATGCCGATGGGCATGATGCGTCCGTAGGTCTTGAGCAGCCCTTTCTCGAAGGTGAGCTGGTCGCCGGGAGCGAGTTTGCGGATCACGGGGTGCACGAGTGCGACAGAGGCGAACTCGGCTGACCCGACGAATCCGGTGACGAGGATGGTGGCAGTCTCCAGCCAGTTCATGATGTTGACCTTTCGGCGACGTTGTCGCGCTGTAGCGCGATCCACCTGGCGAACGGGGTGGGAGGGGTGCCGAAGTCCTGGAACCACGCGGTGGTGTCGGTCACGTCGCCGTGGCGGTCAATGCTGTCGAGGATGCCCAGGGGTCTGGTCATCTCGCCCTTCAGGAATAGGCGATTGATGGCGCGCATGAATCCGAGCGGCATGACCCGCACCGCGTTCGATGCAACGGGCTTGCCGGAGATTGCGCCCGCGTATGCGGCGGTCGCCTCCCGCAATGTCATCGTCTGCTCCCCGGCCACGTCGTAGACCTTGTTCGCGGTTTCGGGCATCTCGAACGCGCGGGAGGCAGCCGCCATGATGTCGTCAGCGGCGACGGGGTGGATCGGGTGCGGTTGGTTGCCGATGAGTACCGGGCGGCCGCCTCGGATGAACTTCGCGAGCGTTTCATTGATGAACCCGACACGGAACACGGTGGATGCCACCGGGCTGGCCATCAAGAGTTGCTCGCCACGGGCCTTGGAGTGTTCCCAGGGATAGTCGGCATAGGCGGGCTGTGCGAACATGCCGGAGATCAGCACCACGCGACCCACCCCAGCCGCTTCAGCGGCGGCGGCAACGTTCGCAACACCGTCTTCCTCGATGCGTCGCGCCCGTTCAGGGTCGCTCCCACCGTTGAGGGTCAGCAAGACGCCATCAACGTCAGTGAACACGGCCGCCAACGTGTTGGGGGCCGTGACGTCACCCCGCACGGTCTCGACACCCTTTGGTAGCGATGCCTTTTCTGGCGACCGCACGATCGCGCGCACTGTGTGGCCGTCTGCCAGCAGGCGAGTAAGGGCGTACCCACCGAGGTACCCGGTTGCTCCTATGACAGCGATGCGTGCCATCCCCGCCTCCTCATGGATAGTGTGATTATCTATTTATGGATACTAGTATTATCTATCTGAAAGCGCCAGCGCGATGGGAACGAGGTGCAACGTGGAGATGCGGATGGCGGAGCTGTCACGGCGGTCAGGGCTCAGCGTGCCCACGATCAAGTACTACTTGCGCGAAGGGCTGTTGCAGCCGGGGCGACGGACGAGCGTGAATCAGGCCAGATACGACGATGCCCATCTCGAACGCCTCCGACTGATCCGAGCGCTCGTGAAGGTTGCCGGGCTGCCGCTCGACAAGGTTCGGGAAGTCGTGCAGGCGGTCAGCATTGAGTCTTCCGTCCTCGATGCGATGGGCGTCACCCAAGACGCACTCGTTGGCGACGTTGGAGCCGTCCCAGGCGAGGAAGCTGCGTTACAGCTACTCTCGGAGCTCGTCACCGCGCGCGGTTGGCGATGCCAGGAGGGGTCGCCCGCGCACGCCGCAGCGGTTCAGGCGATAGCTGAGCTGCAGGCCGAAGACCTCACCCTTCTTCTGGATCGTCTCGACGAGTACGCCGACGCCGCGGACGCGGTTGGACGCATCGACGTCCAGGCCGTCGCTGAGGCCGAGAATCTCGAAACGATGATCCGCGGTGTCGTCCTGGGCAGCGTGCTTCGCCGCCCACTCCTGGACTCCCTCGTGCTCCTTGCCCAACAGCACTACGCCAACCAGCTCAACCAGAAGATCGAAACCGCCAGGCACGACGCTCCCATACGTCAAGCTCGCGCATAGCGCTCATCGCTCGACACGGATCACCTGCCCTGCCACCGCTAGAGCCAGACCCCCTACTTCTCTGGATCCAGCCCCGCTACTTCTCTGGATCCAGCCCCGCTACTTCTCTGGATGCACGGATGCCACCGTTGGAGGGACGTGCACACCTCCCTCATGAGACGACTCATGAGAGAGGTGGTGGCAGGCGTGAAAGGCGGCGTGATCCCGTTCCACGGCAACGGTGCCGCCGCTCGCCGGTACGTCGAGGCCGACCGCTCAGGGGCTGACGAGTACTACCTCGGCGCAGACAACGCCATCGCCGAATATGTCGCGCTCGACAGCAAGGGCGAGGTCACCGCCGCCCGTTCCCTCTCGCCGGATGAGTACGAGGGGTGGGTGGACTGGCGTGACCCGATCACTGGCGAGTCGATGGGCACGCCGCGGAAGCCCGCCGAGGGCACCAAGGGGTCGCCGTTGTTCTGTGAGATGACGATCAACAGCCCCAAGAGCCTGTCGGTTGCCGCCGCCCTGCACCCCGAAGTCTCGGCGGCGTTGGACGCCGCCCAGCAGGACGCGCTGGGCGAGATACGCCACTGGCTCGGACAGCACTCCGTGACGAGAGTCGGGCCGAGGGATGCACGCGAGATTGTGCCCATCGAGCAGATGCAGGTGGTCGGCATCGGTCATAAGACCTCCCGTGCTGGTGATCCCCATCGGCATATCCACATGCAGATCGGCACCCGCATCTTCGCCGCCGGGAAGTGGCGAGCACTGGACACTGCCGCATTGTTCAAACAGCAGGGCGCGATCCGCGCGATGGGCACTGCCGTGATCGCCGCGCACCCGCAGCTCGCGCAGACCCTCGCGGAGCACGGTCTGACCCTCGACCCGGTATCAGGCGAGGTCGCGGAGTTGGAGCCGTTCAATGCGGTGATGTCGAAGCGGTCGGCGCAGATCAACCGGAATCTTGACCGGCTCGAAGCCGAGTGGGAAACTGCGCATCCGGGCGAGACGCCCGGCCCAGTCGTGACGGCGCGGATGCAGGGCACCGCCTGGGCGCACGAGCGGCCCGGCAAGAAGCCCGCCGATCTCAAGAACGAGCAGTGGTGGCAGCAGGAACTCGCAGATGCCGGATACGACCCCGAGAGCCTTGGCCGTCGTGCCGTGCGGCACCCGATTGCGCTGGGTGTTCTGCCGGTGCAGGAGGTTGCCTCTCGTGCGCTGGATCGTTGCGCCGCCGCATCATCGGCGTGGACACCACACACCGTGCGGGAACAGGTGACGAGAATCGTCACCGAGGCAGGCATGCAAGCGGCACCGGCCGAGTTGCGGGAGTTCATCAGCGAAGTGTCCGAGGTTGCGGTCTCGGATTGCTTCTCGATCCCGCCCCCAGGCTCGGCGACACCGGAGCATGTCGCGCATCTGACCAGCCTCGGCGTGGTCGCCGCCGAGACCGCGCTACGCGATCAACTCACCGCCAGCGTGCCGAGCCGACAGTCGAAGCACCCAGATGTGGCCGAAGCAGCACGCGCAGCAGGTCTCGACGCCGGGCAGACGACAGCGGCGGCAGCAGTCGCCTCGACCGATCCGCTCGTGATCGTCGCGGGTGCGGCGGGCAGTGGGAAGACGACCATGCTTCGCGCCGCTATTGAGGTTGCCGCCGAGTACGGCAGGAGTACGCGGGTGGTTGCGCCGACGAAGCGGGCGGCCCAAGTCGCGCACGACGAACTCGGCGTACCCGCAACCAGCGTCGCGGCGCTGGTGTACGCCCACGGATGGCGGTGGAACACCGATGGCGTATGGACACGCCTCACGCGGGGCGACACCGACCCTATGACCGGCGGCGTCTACACCGGCCCGCAGCCAGAAGCGGTGCTGTCGCGGGGTGAGCGGGTGATCGTGGACGAGGCCGGGATGCTCGACCAAGACACCGCCCACGCCCTTCTCACCATCACCGCCGAGGCCGGGGCGACGGTCGCGCTCGTGGGCGACCGCGCCCAGTTGCCCGCCGTGGGCAGGGGAGGGGTGCTCGACATGGCCGCGCAGATCAGGGGTCGCACCTACGACATGAGCGAACTGCACCGCTTCACTGACGCCGAGTACGCAGCGCTGACGCTGGCGATGTGCGACCGCGAGAACCCCGGCGCAGTGTTCGACCAGCTCGCCGCCATGCACCTCGTCACCCTGCACCCAGACGACGATGCAGCCCGCGAACACATCACTGAGAACGCCCACGATGGCGAGGCGATCACCGTGGCGACCAACGACGAAGCGGCGGTGCTGAACGAGCGCATCCGCGCCGGGCGAGTCGAGGCGGGCGAGGTCAACGACACCATCACGACCACCGGTAGCGACGGCCTGAGCATCGGGGCCGGTGACCTCATCCAAACCCGCCGCAACGACAGCGACCTCGGGGTCGCCAACCGGCAGCAGTGGATCGTCCAGCAGGTCACCGATAATGGCACCGTGTACGCCCGCGAGGTCGGCAGCGGGCGCAAGAACCCCCGCACCGTTGCCCTACCTGCCGAGTATGTGGGTGAGCACGCGCACCTGTCCTACGCCGCGACTGCCTACGGCGTCCAAGGCGCAACCGTAGGCAGTTCCCACACGGTGCTGTCGGAGGCCACCAGCGCGGCAGGCGTCTATGTCGGCATGACCCGAGGCCGCGAGACGAACCGGCTCCATGTCGTCGCCACGGACATGGCCGACGTCAGGGCGCAGTTCATCGACGCGATGGAACGCGATCCGGCAGACCGCGGCCTCGACCACGCCACTGCCCAGGCCGCCGAAGCCGTGCGCGGCCTCATCGCAGACGGCCCAGTGCGGCTGGTCACCGAAGAACTCGCCCGGCTCGACCACGAGACCGAGCGTGCAGAACGGGCGGCGGAACGGTGGGAGCAGATCACCGCCAGATTCGACGCCCAACACGCTACCCACCAGGCTGAGGACAAGGACAGCGCCGCTGTGCTCCGACGAGCCGAGGACGCCGCCGAACAGGTGCGTGCCGAGGTCACCGGGCCGCTGACGGTGCAGGCGAAGACTGATGGTGCCGCCTACCTCGATGCCGTCGCAGAAGAGGCCGCCGCCAGTGGTCGCCTCGCCACGGTGGGCAGGTTCGGCAAGCGCAAGGCCCGTGCCGAGCAGCGCACAGCGACAGTGCGCATCCGGACGTTGCGCGGGCAGGTCAGCCAGGAGTGGGGCTCTACACCGGCGAACCCTGATCGTCTCCCCGAGTGGGCGGGTCAGGTCGCCAATAAACGCGCCGGGAGTGACCCCCGCGTGACCGAGGCCGCCCAGACTGTCGAAGCCGCCACCGCCGACCGCGACACGATGCGGAAGCGGCACCAGCAGGAGCGCACGGCGTTGCTCGTCAGCGAGTACGGGGCCGAGCACGCCCAGGCAGCCCGGTACGGGATGCGCCGCACTACCAACCCCCGCCGTCAAGCGCACGACGCCAAGAACCGAGCCGCGCTGCTGCGCTCAGAGGCCGATGAACTCCGCGTCCTCCCGATCACCGACGCCGCCCAGCGCATCGAGGCCAAGCGTGCCGAGCAGGAACACGCCCGACAACGAGCAGCGGAACGGGCACGGCAACTGCATAACCCGTTTGAGCACGACACCCACCGCCACGACCCACACAGCGAGGGGCCAACGCGCGGGCTGTAGTCCTGCTTTGGCACCTATCCTGATTGTGTGGAGACAGCAGTTCGAGGGGGCGGATCAGTGCTAGCGGCAGGCCGACGGCACTCGGTCGCGCTGCGACAGGATGGCACCATGGTCGCGATTGGTGATGGTCGAGCCGGTGAATGCGATGTCGACGGCTGGGAAGACGTGATCGCTGTAGCAGCGGGCAACGTCCACACCGCCACGAACACAGGCAAATCGCACACCATTGGTCTTCGCTCAGACGGCATAGTGCTGGCGACGGGATGGAACCACGACCAGCAGTGCGAAGTCGGAGACTGGCGAGACATCGCAGCAGTAGCAGCGGGCTGGCGACGCACCCTCGGCGTCTCCTCGGATGGCACGGTGCTGGCAACCGGGCGCACCGCCGAGGGCACCTGTGACGTGCAAGCCTGGCGCGACATCGTGGCAGTCTCGTGCGGTGACTGGCACTCGGTCGGATTACGCGAGGACGGAACAGCCGTCGCGGTCGGCAACAACCGACGAGGACAATGCGAGGTTGGAGATTGGCGGCACCTCACCGCCATCGCTGCCGGTTACCTCCACACGGTCGGACTGTGCCGCGACGGGCGCGTACTCACCACCGGAACCCCGGCCACAGGGACAGGCACAGTCAGCCAGTGGGAAGAGATCGTCGCGGTCGCCGCAGGGAGTCACCACACCGTAGGGGTCAACGCCTCTGGCCGGGTTCTGGCCGTTGGCGACAACAGCCACGGGCAGTGCGATGTCGAGCGCTGGGAGAACATCATCGCAGTCGCCGCAGGCTCCGCCCACACACTCGGCTTGCGCACTGACGGCACCCTCGTCAGTGCAGGAGACAGCGCTGACGGCAGGCGAGATGTCGCGTCCTTGGCAGACCTGCGCCGTCCTGAAGCAGGCTAGAAACCGCAAGATCAAGACCGGAGCCTGGACGATGCGGCCTGAGCAAGCGGTAGACTGGAACCGCGCTCAGGCGCACGATCACAGGTGAGTGCCTTTGCAGTACCTCGGCTACTCCATCGCCCCCAGGGGCGGGGTGCCGGCCACAGTGCGTCAACAGTTTGAGCAGCACACCGGCCTCTCGGACCCGGTGGAACTGCGCACCGTCCTGGCCTCCTCTGATCCCGGAGACGGGACGGAACCAGCCATGGACGGGCTCCCCACAGCAGTGGCGTCACCGGCCGCTCTGGAACGCGTCCTGGGCCGGGCGCTGACAGCTGACGAGCAGCAGGGTTTCACGGCCGGGAAGATCCTCACCACCAAACCCGTGACCGTGGACCGGGTGGAACTCAGCTCGAGACAAGGCACATCAGCCTCCTACACACTCGAGTCCCTGAGCCAGGTACCGCCGGAATACCGGGACACCACCGCAGGCTTCGTTGCCTCCCAGGCCGTGGCCAAGCTGCCGATGGAAGCGAGGTACTACGTGTATACCGGGGTGACTCCCCAGCAGATCGAACTCGCTCGTGCCGCACCCCTGGAACTGGGCTTCGACCCGTCCTGGGTTCGCACCCAGGAACCACCGGTGATGTTCGAGACACCTCCCGCTTGGGTCATCACCTCCTGGGTCATGGTCGTCCTCGTGGTCCTGATCGCAGCACTCCTGGCCCGGGCCCAGGCCCGGGCATTGCACCCCTACCTCGGTGGTCTCTACGCCGTGGGAGTGAAACCGTCGACGCTGCGTCGGGTGGTGCTCACCCAGATGGTGATCCTTCTCGGGCTTCCCGTGGCCGGCGGCATCCTCGCCGGGGTGGCCGCCACAGCCGCAGTGTGGGCCCTGTTCCCCCAACCCGCGGTCGCCACCGTGCCCTGGGCGGTCGTGGGGGCCGCCACAGTGGGAGCCGTCATGGCCCTGGTGATCGGCACAGTGGCCGGCACAGCGCGCCTGAGTGTCCGTGCCCGCTTCACCGACTGACGCGGCGAATCCCCCGGGCCAATACGAGCTGTGACACGACATGCCTCCGGTAACCCCGGTTCCTTCCACTTGCCCGAGATGGCCATCAAAAGGTGGCGGTGACAGTCGCGGTGCACAGTCCCCTGCGTGACGACGCGCTCAGGGGCCCTCAAGACGCATGGTGCGAACGGCCCGCGACGTCACCAGCAGCAGGACACCCACGAGTCCCAGGAGACAGACGCCCACGCCCAGGGCGGTGCTCAGCCCGGCCGACACGGCGGCGCCGGACAGCATTGGGGCCACCACGGAGGCCAGCCCGCCGACCAGCCCGAAGGTTGCGAGCACACGCCCCTGCATGCCGGATGCGGTGCGGGCGAACACGTAGCCAAACAGTCCACCATTGAGCGCGGGAGAGGGCAGCATGCACACCACCGCGACTGCGAACATGGGCGCAGGGCGGTGCGGCACAGCGAAGAACGTACCGAAGGCCACCACCATGAAGCCCAGTCCCACGATGGCGGTCCACCCGGCGGGGACGTGATCTGTGATGGCCGGCGTGATGGCACTGCCGAGGATCCCGCCCACCGCGAACCCGGCCATGACCAGGCCGATCTGGAACGCGGGTATCCCCTCGGCACGCAGGGAGAATACGGCCCATGTGGTGGCGGAGAACACCATGAGGTTCACCAGTGGGGCGCTGATCAGGACGCGGAGCAGTGCGGCTTCACTGGCCAGGTAGCGCAGACTCTCGCGGTACCCGCTGAGGATCTGACGGGGCAGCATGCGCCCTCGGGCGTCAGCGCCTGAGAGAAGAGGGGGACCCAGGTCCACAGTGATGGCGCGCAGGCACAGCAGGAATCCCCCATCGCACACGCAGCGCAACAGGAAGGGCAGGGCGGGGAGAACGCCGTAGAGCGCTCCTGATGCGGGTGAACCGACGATGGACAGCGTGGCGCTACGTGCGTGCCCCGCACTCATGGCACGCGGGTACTCGACGGGCGTGATCAATATTTTCAGAGATCCGTCCAGTGCCGGATCGGACAGCCCCGATGCGGCCGAAGCCACTGCGATGAGCGCAACGAGCATTGTCGCAAAGCCCCATGAAGGGCCGAGGTCCGCCAGTGTGATGGCCACGAGCAGAGCGGCCAGGGCGACATCGGCGGCGCACAGCACCAGAACGGCCCGGTTCAGGAGGGTGCGACGCGACCGCAGGTCCGCGAGTCCTCCGCCCACGATCCCTGCGACGAGTTCGAGTGCCGTGAGACAACCCGCCACCACGCCGGCAACGGCCACGTTCCCGGTGGCGTCGATGACGGTCAGCGAGACCGCCAGGTTGGTGCTGGACGTGATCGTCAGGAAGGTGGTGGCGCCGAACCACTTCCGGTAGGACTGGTGACGGAACGGGTTCCTGGGATTGACCACGGGAAGGTCATGGCCTTTCGACGTGCCGGAACGGAAAACCTCAGCATAGAGGGGCGGTCCGCCGCTACTTCGCGTCCGCGTAGGACGTGACCACGTTCGTCGCCACCGGGACCTCCACGGGGACCGTGCCGAACACCGTGCGCACCGCCTGCTCGGCTGCGGCGACCACCAGTTCCCGCACCTGTTCCGCGTGCTCCGCGGTGCAGTCGACCATGACCTCGTCGTGCAGGAAGAAGACCAGCTGGGCGTCCAGACCCGCCCGGTGCAGGCCCTGGCGGATGTGGCCGAGCCACGCGAGCGCCCACTCGGCGGCCGAGCCCTGCACCACGAAGTTCCGGGAGAACCTGCCGTGGCTGCGGGCCTCACGGGTGGCGCGGCGCTCGCCGGCCTCGGTGTCGGTCGCGCGCTGGACCTCGAACCACTCCGGCCCCGGGGCGGGTGACCAGCGGCCCAGGTACGTGCAGACCTGCTGACCGCGTTCGCCCACCCGCGCGGCGTGCTCCACGTAGCCCACCGCCCGGGGGAACAGCCTGGTCAGCTGGGGCATGAAACGCCCCGCCGCGCCGGACGTCGCCCCGTACATCGCACCCAGCAGCGCGATCTTCGCGTCCGCGCGCTCCGTCAGTTCCGTGCCGCGGGCCCGGCCCTGTTCGGCGATGGACGCGTAGAGGTCGCGGCCGCGCGAGGCCTCGGCCAGGGCGTCGTCGCGCGCGAGGATGGCGAGCACGCGCGGTTCCAACTGGGCGGCGTCCGCGACGACGAGCGCTCGGCCCGGCTCGGCCCGCACCGCGTCCCGGATGTACTTGGGGATCTGCAGCGCGCCCCCACCGCGGGCGGCCCAGCGCCCGGTGACGACGCCGCCCACCACGTACTCGGGGTGGAACCGGCCGTCCTGCACCCACGTCTGCAGCCAGTGCCAGCCGGTCGCGGAGAAGACGCGCGAGAGCTTCTTGTACTCCAGCACGGGCGCCACCACGGCCACGCGCTGCTCCTGCGGCTGGCCGTTGACGAGCGTCCAGTCCTTGAGCTTCCACGCGCGGGTGGTGTCCACGTCCACCCCAGCGTTGCGCAGGGCCTTGAGCAGCTCCACGGGGGAGTCGGGGTTCAGCGTGGGCGCGGCGAGCACCGTGCGCACCTGCTCGGCGAGCTCCTGCATCCGGGCGGGACGCTCCTCGCCCCTGGGCTCCGGACCCAGCAGGTCCTCGAGGATCGCGCGGTGGACCTCCGCGTTCCACGGGATGCCGCGGTGGCGCATCTCCTCCGCAACCAGCGCGCCCTGCGACTCGAGACCGAGCAGGCGCTCCATCCGTGCAGGGTTGCGCGCGCTCGCACAGGCCCTCGTCTGGGCGGCGAGTTCCGCGGTCAGTTCGTCGACGCCCGGGCCGGTCTCGGAGGCGACGGCGAACAGCGAGCCCTGGTTCGCGGCCACCGGCGCGCGGGAGCCGGGGACGTGGCGGGGGTCCGGGGGGTCGACGACGGGCTGGTAGTCGAGCGGGTGCGGCGCGTTCGACTCGGGATCCGTGGCGGTTGTGGTGCCCTGGCGCCCGTCGCCCGCCCGTGGACTCCCGGTGTTCGAGGTCGCACCGGGGCCCGTGCTGCCGGACGGCGCGGGGGCGGCCGTGGCGCCCGAGCCGGGAGCCGTGGACGCGGTCGTCAGGATGGTGGAGCACAGCCCGAGGTCCCTGCAGCGCATGACCCACACACCCGCTGTGTTCAGCAGGGCGGCGGGGGCGGAGGTGTCCAGCCACGTCCACACCGGCGGCGCGACGCCGGCTCGGTGGGCGGCCTCCTCTCGCTTGGCGACGAGACGGGGAAACTCTGCATCCGTGACCGCGAGGTCATCCCCTGCGCGCTCGCCGTCCGCGGAGACCGCCCGCAGCACCCAGGTCCCGGGCTCGGCGGCGGCCACCACGATGTGCATGGCCTTCATTATGCGGTCGGTGTCCGACAGCGAGTCTCGCAGACGTCACCCCGCGGCGAGGACCTCCCGGGCATGGGTGTACTTGCGTGCCAGTCGCTCGCGGGTCTCCTCGTCCAGCAGAGCGGTTCGGGCGGGGGCGGTGTTGTCATCCAGATCCGCCTGCTTCACGGCACGCGCCAGGGGGTGAGCAGCCACCCGGCCGTAGTAGACGTCTCCCTCCTCACCCGGCCGCCTGGTCATGGCGTCCACCCCGGTCACGATCTCCTCGGGAAAATCTGCGCGGAGATCGTCGAGCGTGACGGTGGTGTCTTCCACGACGTCGTGCAGCCACCCCACCACCTCCGCGGCGTCCTCCTGCCCCGCGGGGGCGTAGTGGCGTGCCCGGTTCGCTACGCGCCGGGGATGGTCGATGTAGTCCGCACCCGACTTGTCCGTCTGGCCCCGGTGCGCGCGGGTGGCAATGCTGCGGGCTTGCTCCGTGAGAGTGCTCATGGCTGCTCCTCGATGCTGGGCGGGAGCGGACAGCCACGGCGGATGACCGGGGAACCGGTCCTCGCTGATGGCCCGTGACCTGTCTGCTCCTCCTGTGCCTCCCGGTCTACCGGGATCTCCCGACACGCATAAGGGACCTCGCACCCTTGGGCGAAGCTATCGTCACGGAGCGTTGCGCGCGCAATGGGGCGTTGCCCGCGCACCGGGGCGCCGCGGCGTCGTCGTCAGGCGCCGGACGTCGGCGTCGGATGGCGGTGGGAGACTCGACGCATGACGAGCGAGCCGAACGACGAGCAGGACGTCCCCTGGGCCATGCAGCTGGTGGTGCACAGGGACCGCGCGAACCCCGCGCGCGAGGTGGACGTGGCGGAAGCGGCCGCGCGCGCCGTCGTGACCCTGCTGGCGGACGAGCGCAGCGCTCCCGGCGGGCCGTGGCACGAGGCCGTGCGGACGTGGCGGGACGTGCAGATCCGCAAACTCGTGCGGCGTGCTGACGGCAAACGGTGGGACGACGTCCAGCAGCTGCCCGGTGTGACCGCGCGGCAGGAGGGGGCGGGGGATCACGGGGATGCGATCGTGCGGGCGTTCGTGCCGGCGCCGGTGCAGCCGCTGCCGAAGGCCCTCCACAAGCTGCAGGTCTCGGGGACGAACTTCCCGGAGGACGGCGACTCGGTGTCCTCGGGTGCCGTGGTGACCGTGGAGGTGGCGCCGGGGCTCGGCATCTCGAGCGGGAAGCTCGCGGCGCAGTGCGGGCACGCCGCGCAGCTCGCCTGGGAGACCGTGCCTGCGGACGTGCGGGAGCGGTGGGCCGAGGACGACTACCGAGTGCGCGTGGTGTTCCCCTCGCGTGCGGAGTGGGACGCCGCACGGCGGCCGGTCACCGTGACGGACGCCGGACTCACCGAACTGGACGGGCCCACGGACACGACGCGGGCCTGGTGGTGACGGCACCGCCTCGTGCCTGTAGTGGGGCACGACGCCGTTCGCTCGCCTCGCGCTGCTACGCGCCCCGGTGGGTGGAGACGGCCTGGGCCGGGGTTTCATGGACGGCTCGGAGGAACGCGTAGAGGTTCTTTTCGCTGCGACCCCAGTTGGTGATGACCAGGGGAAACACCGGGCTGCAGGTGGCCGTCACCTCTGACTCGGTGGCCGACAACGGTTCCACGGAGAAGCGGATGCGCTCACCCCAGGAGGCGAAGGAGATGCCGGTGGTGATGCTCCCTCCCTCGGGGGTGTTTGACCGAAGTCCCAGCTCGGGGTTGTGGAGACACACGTCGTTGACCACTCGGGGGACGTCATCTGCGGGACGAGTGACGACGGTGCTGCCCTGACACCTGGCCCCGTAGACCGTCATCTCCACACCGTCCTCCCTCCGGTTCTTCGCCCGCAGGGCAACGACGGCTGCGATGGCGGTGGTGACCACGACGACCACGAGAACAACGGTCATGACGCCGTCGAACCGACCCAGGATCCGCCAGAGAATTAGCACCACCAGGACGACGTAGAGCGTTCACCATCCCAGTGCTTTCGCCACCGATGATCTGTTCACAGGTTTGATGTCCATCAACCCATGGTTGCGGTTCGTGGCGGTGGCCACAATGGCCGATCGGCCAGAGTTCTGCTGAGCGGCGCCGGGCACCCATCCTCTTCCGGACGGGGTTTGTCCTGGTCTGTTCACCGGCCGCTCCATCGCGGCCCGGCGTCCGCGGCAGTGTTCCTCCACAGGCCGTCGCTCCACCGCGGTGAGAGCTCAGGGCCCCACAATTCGGGAGTCACCGAGCCGTGTCACGTCCCACCACGGCCACCGTGGGGGCATGACCAGCGCACCCCTCACAGATCCCGGCATCCGGACCCGTCGGTCCCACCGTGCGGACACGTCCGAGCCCGTGTCGTCCGCCACTGCGGGGACCGGGGAGCTCTCCGTTCCGTCGCCGATCGCGGCGCGAAGTTCCTCGGCACAGAACCGGGCCGAGACCTCGGCGCACCGTTCACAGCCCACCGGGCGCGAGGCCGCGGCCCGTCGCCCCACCGTTCCCGGCCCCACCGCAGGAGCCGCACGCGGGGTCCATCTCCTCAGCACCTCCCCGCAGCTCGCGGAAGCAGTGGAGGCGGTGTGCATCGGCGTGGGCGTGCCGCTCTCGGTGACGTCGGGTGCCCAACAGGCGCGGGCGACGTCGTCGGGGCTGCTCCTCGTGGACGCCGCCCTGGGCGGTGACGAGGTGCCCCGCGGTGCCGTGATCGTGGCGCTCGCCGAGCAGGGCGACGCGTGGGAGACCGCCGCGCGTCGAGGCGCCTCGGCCGTGGTGGTGCTGCCCCACGCGGCGGCGTGGCTCGCCGAGCTGATCTCCCGTTCTACGGTGCCCGAGGTGCCGGTCGCGCTCGGGCGCGTGTACGGCGTCGTCGGCGCCACCGGGGGAGCGGGCGCCACCACCCTTGCGTGCTGGCTTGCCGGGCACTTCACCCGAGATGAGACGCGGACCGCACTGGTGGACGGCGATCCTCTCGGCGCTGGGTTGGACCTCGCGCTCGGGGAGGAGACCGCCGACGGGCTGCGGTGGCCGGAGCTCAACCAGTTCTCCGGCGCCGTCGCGGCGGATCAGCTGTGGGCCGCCATGCCGCGCGTGGACGCCCTGCGCTACCTCTCGTGGGACCGCCGGGCCACCCACGCGGACACGGTTCCCGCGGCCACGGTGGTTGCCGCGCTGCGGGGCACCGCCGACGTGCAGGTCGTGGACCTCTCACGCTCGGAACTGGAGGAGCAGGCACGGTGGTGTGACGCCGTCGTGGTCGTGACGCCGCGCACCGTCCGTGGCGCGCTCGCTGCGGACTACACCGTGCGACGCTGCGGCTCCGCCCCCGTCGTGACCGCGCTGGCGGGGCTCAACGTGGCGGATCTGGAGGCCCGCGTGCTCGCGGAGACCCCGGGTGTTCCGTGCGCGGCCACGATCGGCTTCGACCCCCGGATGCCGCAGCACCTGGGCGACGGCACCGTCCTGAGCCGCGGTCGGCGTGGCCGCCACGCAAAAGCGGTGTCGAGCATCGCGCGTGCCCTGGGAGACCTGTCGTGAACGCCGCCGGCACCCGGGGGGATGCCACCGAGCTCGACGACGCCTTCGTCGCCCAGGTCCGCGAACGCCTCCTCGCGGAAGGCGGCGCGATCACCGACACCCGGATCGCCCGGGCAGTCCGGGAGACCGGCCGTGTGCTCGGAGCCGTGGGATCGGTGCGGGCCGCCCAGCACGTGAAGGCCCAGCTGACGGGTCTCGGTCCCCTCGAACCGCTGCTGCCCACCACGGGCCTGAGCGACGTCTACGTCAACGGCCACGAGGACGTCTTCGTCGAGACCCACGACGGGATCCGCCGGGTGGACAGCCCGTTCACCTCCGAGGCGGAGGTGCGGGCGCTCGCGGTGCGGCTCGTGACGGCGGCGGGCCGACGGCTCGACGACGGCCACCCGTGCGTGGACGTCCAGACCGCCACCGGGCTGCGCGTGCACGCCGTCATCCCGCCGGTCTCCACCGGCGGGACCCTGCTGTCCATCAGGTTCCGGTCCCCGCAGCGGCTCTCGCTCGCGGACCTCGTCGCCTCCGGGACGGTGCACCCGTTCCTCGCGGACGTCCTCACGGATGCCATGGCCGCGCGGGCGAACCTCATGATCAGCGGCGCGACGGGGTCCGGGAAGACCACGGTGCTCTCCGCCCTGCTGTCCCACTGCCCGCCCGAGCAGCGGCTCGTGCTCGCGGAGGACGCCGCCGAGCTGGACCCCCGCCACCCGCACGTGGTGGGTCTGCAGTCCCGCCAGGAGAACGTGGAGGGCGCCGGAGCCGTGGACCTCACCGAGCTCGTTCGGCAGGCCCTGCGGATGCGACCGGACTGGCTCGTGGTGGGGGAGTGCCGCGGCGCCGAGGTCCGGGACCTGCTGACCGCCCTGAACACCGGTCACAGCGGCGCCGGGACGGTGCACGCCAACTCCGCCCGGGCGGTTCCGGCGCGTCTCGCCGCCCTCGGCTCCCTCGCGGGACTCGACCGCGCTGCGGTGGACCTGCAGGCAGCCAGTGCCCTGGACCTCGTGGCGCACGTCAGCCGCACTCCTGCCGGGCGGCGGCTGGACTCGGTGTGCACGCTGGCCCTCGACGACGGGGTGCTGAGCACCCTGCCCGCCCTCACCGTGGAGCACGGGCAGCCGGTCAAGGGCCCCGGGTGGAACCGGCTCGCCACGCTGCTGGCCCGAGGACGGGAGGGGTCATGACCCTCGCCGTCCTCATGGGCACACTCTTTTTCGCCGCGGCACTCGTGCTGACCGGTGCCGCGGACTCCCGACGCCGCGTGCGGGTCCTCGCCGGTGGTACCCAGGTTCCGTCGGACGCGTCCGAGCAGCCGTCCCTGTTCACCCGGTGGCGACGCCGCGACCGCGCGGGAGAGGCCATGCAGTGGGTCACCGCGGTGCGTCGTCTCGCGGCACTGCTGCAGGCCGGCCGGTCGCCGTCATCCGTGTTCCGGGATCTCGCGACGACCTCCCCGACAGCCGATCCCACGGGCCGTTGGATCGCGCGCCTGTGCCGCGACGTGCACGCCGCCGCCCGGGTGGGTGTTCCCGTCTCCACGGGCCTCGCCAGGTTCTCCCACGGCACCGTTGCCGTGGGGGACCGTCAGCTCGCCGGGACCGCCCGCTCGGTGTGCGCCCAGCTCGCGGCCTGCTGGGAGATCTCGGAACGCTCCGGGGCTCCCCTGGGACAGACACTCGCGGGGGTCGCCCGCTCCCTGGAGTCCCAGCTGGACGCGCAGGCCGCCCGGGACAGCGCCCTCGCCGGCCCGCGGGTCACCGTGCGGACCCTTTCCTGGCTGCCGGTCCTCGCCCTGGGCCTCGGGATGCTCATGGGCACCGATCCCGTGAGCACGCTGCTGACCACCACGTGGGGACGCCTCGCGCTCGCCGCCGGGGCTGCGCTGAGCATTGCGGGGCGGCTGTGGACCGGTGCCCTGCTGCACCGTGCCGAGTCGGTGACGGGACCGTGATCGCCGCGCTGCTCGCCGGCGCCCTGGGCGCGTGCGGGATGCTCCTGTGGCTCTCTCCCGGCCCACGGGTGCCGGGCCTCCGGGCACGACGACGCCCGGGCGGGTTCCTGCCGTTGCCGCGCCGCACTCACCTCGCACGATCCACGGAGAGGGCGGCGCGGGGGAGAGCTGTTCTGGGGGGATCCGTGCTGGAGGGCGCACGGCGCTCTGGGGCTGCGCCGTCACGTGAGTCGGCGTCGACCTCGGGACGGAGGCCGGAATTCGGTCACGGCAGCGCGTCCTCACCCACTGACGTCTCAAGGGGGAGCACCGGATCGGAGGTGCCCCTGCAGGGTGCCCCGGCGCTGCACGGAGCATCGGCACTGCACGGAGCACCGGCACTGCCCGCCGCGGCCCTTGTTGAGCTCACGGCCTGCCAGCTGGATGCCGGGCTGCCACTGTCGGAAGCGGTCGGAATCCTCTCCGAGAGCTGCGCTGGCACCGCCCATCCGGGACTCGCCCGGGCCGCCGCCGCGCTGCGTCTGGGTCTGCCCTGGGACAAGGCCTGGCCCGCGGACCGGGAACTCTCCCGGGACCTGCGGGACTTCCGGGACGCGCTGGAGTTCACGGCGTCGTCGGCCACGGCCTCAGCGTCCGTGCTGAGGGGGCAGGCCGAACTCGTGCGACGTGCCCAGTACCGCCGCGCGGAGCGGGCGGCCGAAGCGCTCGCGGTGAAGCTCGTCCTGCCGCTGGGCCTGTGCTTCCTGCCCGCGTTCATGTGCTGGGGCGTGGTGCCCGTGCTCATGAGCCTGCTGCCCCGGGTGTTCGGATCATGATCCGGCCGCAGAGGCACCCGACCGGGCTGGGGCGCGGACCGCCCCGGAGAGACCGCAGCGCACGGCCCCACCCACGATCCACCTCAGCGCACGCCCCACACGAACCGCACACCCCACACCACGCAAGGAGAACCACCATGTCAACGCTCACCCTTCCCCCCGTCCGCACCGACCGTCCCGCCCCCGCTGCAGGGACCGAGATCCCGATGGAGACCATCGACCTGCGGCTGCTCGACGCGGCCACGGGTACCGAGGTGCACACCGTCACCGCGCTCGCCGGGCCTGCCGCTGCGTCCGTCCCCGCACGCGGTGGAGCACCCGCCACCGCGGGCGGACCCGCATCTGGCGGCACCGCGCTGGCGCGTGTGCCGCGGGCCCTGTCTTCCGACGACCCGGACCTGGGCGCCTCCACCGCGGAGTACGCGGTCATCGTGCTGGCGGCCGCGGCGTTCGGCGGGGTCATGGCGGCCGTGCTGTCCTCCGACTCGGTCTCCGGAATGCTGCTCGGCATGATCCAGAAGGCGCTCTCGTTCTGAGGCCGACGACGTCGTTGCCCGGGTACCCGTCGCGCGGTCCCCACCCACGGGTGGCGGGCCCCGCGACGGTCCCGGGAATCCGTACACCTGGCGGCCGCCCCCGCAGAAGAAGGGCGTGACTGCCGTTCCACGGGAGGAAGACCATGGACCATCCACCATCGGCGCGACGGGGCAACCCACCGGGCAGTCGGGACCGCGTGTCCGAACGCCACCTCGGTCACAGCTGCAAGCCCCACCCGCACCACGGCTCCGACCGCACCCTCGACCGAAGCCTGGGCCACGGCGTCGACCACCATCCGGCCACCAACCTCGACCGTAACCATGACCGCGCCCCGGACCACGCTCCGGACCACGGGGCTGTGACGGTGGAGACCGCCGTCATCATGCCCGCGCTGATCCTGCTGCTTGCCGTCCTGCTCGCCGCCGCCGCGGCGGGTGCCACGACCGTCCGCTACGAGGAAGCCGCGCGAGCCTCCGCCCGGGCAGCCGCGCGCGGCGAGGACGCCGTCGTGGTCGAACGGGCGGCACACGACGTCGCCGGGGACGACGCCGCGGTGCGGGTCTCCGCCGCGGAGGACCGGGTCACGGTGTCCGTGAGCGGACCCGCCCCGGGCGTCCTGGGCCAGTGGAGCAGCTGGCGGCTGAGCGCGGAGGCGACGGCCGCCGTCGACGACACCGGAGGCGACAGTGCCGGGCCGTGAGGACGAGGCGGGCGGGGTCGGACGGGCGCTCCAGGGACAGGGAAGCCAATGCCGCAGCTGCGACGGAGAAGGTCCGCGCGGCTGGCGATCCGCGGCACGCGGACCACGGCCGGGCGATCCCGACGCCGGATCCGGCACGGTCCACGGCATGACCATTGCAGGGGCACTGTGCTTCCTGCTCATCGCGCTGCTGCTCGTGGCTCAGGCGGGAATCCTCACCCACCGGGCGGCGAAGGCCGCGGACCTCTCCGCGCTGGCGGCGGCCGACGTCGCCAGGGGCCTGAGCCCCGGCATCCCGTGCGACGTCGCCGCGCGGGTGGCGGAGGAGAACGGCGCCCAGCTCGGGGAGTGCTCGGTGGTGGCACCCGAGAACACCTCGGTGGACGTCACCGCGACGATCGAGCTGCCGCAGCCGCTCCCGGGTCTGGGGCCTGCCACGGGAGTCTCCCGCGCGGGTCCTCCGGCGGGCGAGCCGTGACGGCGTCCTCAGTCCGTCGGGCCCCGGCGGGGTGGCTCCTCGACGGGTGCAAAGCGCAGCACCCCGTTGAGCAGCTTCAACGCCCCGGCCTTGTCCAGCGGGTTGTTGCGGTTGCCGCACTTGGGCGACTGCACGCAGGAGGGGCACCCGGACTCGCACTCGCACTGCGCGATGGCGTCCCGTGTGGCGGTGATCCAGCGCCGGAACATGTCGTAGCCGCGCTCGGCGAAGCCCGCACCGCCGGGGTGGCCGTCGTGCACGAAGATCGTCGGCAGTTCGGTGTCCACGTGCAGGGCCGTGGAGAGGCCGCCCACGTCCCAGCGGTCGCACGAGGCGAGCAGCGGAAGGAGCCCGATCATCGCGTGCTCGGCGGCGTGCAGCGCCCCGGGGATGTCCGGCTCCTCGATGCCCATCGAGGCCATCTGGGCGCCGGAGACCGTGAACCACGTGGCCACGGTGGACAGCTGCCGCGGAGGGAGCTCGAGCGGCTCCTCCCCGGCCACCTCGTTGGAGGCGGTGAGCTTGCGCTGGTAGCTGACCACCTGCGTCGTCACGTCCACCTCTCCTCGGTGGATGGTCACAGGACCCCAGGACACCGTGTCCGCCACGGAGCGCACGCGCACCTCGGTGACGTCGCGGGCCACCGTGTAGAAGTCCGGGAACGCGCGCCGCACTGCGGCCACGTTCAGCTCCTCGTCCAGCTCGTCCACCAGGTACGTGCGGCCCTGGTGCACGTACACCGCGCCGGGGTGCGCCTGGTAGTGCGACTGTGGAGCACCCATGGTCCCCAGCACGGATCCGGTGTCCGTGTCGATGATCTGCACGGGCCCGCCGTCCCCGGAGCGGATGGAGACCATCGCGGCGGGTTGCTCGGAGCGGGTCCAGAACCAGCCGGAGGGCCGACGTCGCAGGTGACCGGCGTTCGTGAGGGAGTCCACGACGTCGTGCGCCGTGGGGCCGAAGTGCGCCAGCTCGTCCGGGCGCAGCGGGAGTTCGGCGGCCGCCGCGCACAGGTGCGGTGCGAGCACGTACGGGTTGGACGCCTCGAAGACGGTGGCCTCCACGGGGACGTCGAAGATCGCCTCCGGATGGTTGACCAGGTAGCCGTCCAGGGGGTCGTCCCCCGCGATCAGCGCCGCGAGGGCGTGCTGTCCGGAGCGCCCGGCGCGGCCGATCTGCTGCAGGAAGGAGGCCCGGGTGCCGGGCCACCCGGCGACCAGCACGGCGTCGAGCCCCGCGATGTCGATGCCGAGCTCCAGCGCGGAGGTGCTGGCCACCCCGAGCAGGCGCCCGTCCCGCAGCTGTTGCTCGAGCTCCCGTCGCTCTTCGGGCAGGAATCCCGAGCGGTAGGCCGCCACGCGGTGCCCGAGGGAGGCGTCCACCTCCTCGAGCTGCCGGTGGGCGTTCTGCGCGATGGTCTCCGCGCCGCGGCGGGAGCGGATGAACGCAATGGTGCGGATCTGGCGCAGCACCAGGTCGGTGAGCATGTCCGAGGCCTCGGCGGTGACCGTGCGACGTCGCGGGGCGCCGTTGTCCGAGCCGCCGGGGGACTGCTCCGGCTCCCACAGCACCACGGTGCGGGAACCGCGCGGGGAGGTGTCCCGCTCCACGGCGGTGACGTCTGCGGGATCCGCGCCGATCAGCTTGGCGAAGGACTCCTGTGGAGACGCGCTGGTGGCGGAGGCCCCGATGAACTGCGGAGACGCACCGTAGTGCGCGGCGATCCGCGTGAGCCGGCGCAGCAGCACCGCCACGTGGGAGCCGAAGACACCGCGGTAGGAGTGGGCCTCGTCCACGATCACGTACCGCAGCCGGCGGAAGAACCGGGACCAGCCCGCGTGGTGCGGCAGGACCGCATGGTGGAGCATGTCCGGGTTGCACAGGATCACGTCCGCGTGCTCCCGGATCCAGCGCCGCTCGGAGGGGTCCGTGTCCCCGTCGTAGGTGGCGCTGCGCACGTCTTCGAAGCGCAGCGAGCGCAGGGAGGAGAGCTGGTCCGCGGCGAGCGCCTTGGTGGGGGAGATGTACAGCGCGGTGGCCTCGTCCGGGTGGTGCAGCATCCCGGGGCGCTGCGCCAGGGCGAGCTTGCCGCGGTGGACGGCGTCGAGCACGAGGGACTGGTAGACCAGCGACTTGCCGGAGGCCGTTCCCGTGGCCACGATCGCGTGCCGGGGGGCCTCCAGCGCGGCGACCTGGTGCGCGTAGGGCTCGTGGATGCCGAGTCGTTCGTAGGCGGCGACGACGTCCGGGTGCAGCCACGCGGGCCACGGCGCGTGGGTGGGCTGCTGCTCCGGGATCTCGCGCACGTGGCGCACCTGCTCGGGGCGCGGACCGCGGCCGAGCAGGTCCACCATCTCCTGCGACGTCGTCATCCCCTCATTGTCACCCAGCGCGCCGCCCGGATCCTCGCCACCGGCTCCCGCGGTGCCCTCTTCCGCGGCGGGCGAAGAAGCGGGCGAAGAACGGGGTGCTGCGCGCCGCCCGCTCAGGGCCCGTGCGTGGAATCATGGAGACATGGACAACACCGAGCACCCCATGAACATCGCGCACGAGCGGGACGACTCCCGCCAGGCGCCGCCCGTGACCGAGCTGAGCGAGCAGGAGAGCTGGGAGCTGCTGAAGCAGTCCCGCTTCGCGCGCCTGGCCACCCGGGACGGGGACGAGATCGACATCACGCCCCTGAACATCGTCACGGACGGCGAGAAGCTGTTCTTCCGCTCCGCCAAGGGCACCAAGGTGCTGCACCTGCAGCTGAACCCGAACGTCACCGTGGAGATCGACCGTGCCGCCGGCTCGGAGGCGCACTCCGTGGTGGTCCGCGGCACCGCCGCCATGATCACGGACACGGAGCAGATCAAGCACGTGGAGGAGCTGGGGCTGCGGCCGTGGCTGGACACCGAGAAGATCGAGTTCGTGGAGATCACCCCCACGCGCATCACCGGCCGCAAGTTCCGCCTGGGTCACTGAGGGTGGCGGACACGCAGCACGGCAGCGCCCAGCGTGACGCGGGGCTCCCCGATCCCAGCGCGCTCTCCGAGGTTGGCACCGGCCCCAAGTCCAGGGCCCTCTCTGACGTCGGCGCGGGTCCCGAGCCCAGCGCTTTCCCCGGGTCCGGGTCTGCCCCCGATCCTGGCGCCGCACCCGAGTTCAACACCGTCCCCGGCGCTCCGCGTTCCGACGACGCCGCTGCACTGCGCCAACTCCACACGGACCTCACGGCCGCGGGGTTCACCGTGGACGGGGTCACCGAGCTGGTCGGGGAGCAGGCGATGTCCGCGTGGTCGCGGGACGAGGCCGTCCCCGCCCGGCGCGCGCTGGAGCGTCACGGCCACCGGGCCCCCGCACTGGCGACTCTCGCCTCCTTCTTCCTGCTGGGGGATCCCGTCCCGGCAACGGCGCTCGACGCCGCCCTGCCCACCGTGGGTGCGGCGGGCCTGCGCGCTCTGGGGTTGGTCGAGGGCGCTCCCTCCGGTGACGCGCTGCTGGCGACGATGGACCTGCGTCCCTACGCCACGGACGCCTCGGACGAGTGGTTCGTGGCGAGCGACCTCGGTGCGTTCCAGCGCCCGGGGGTGCTGCGCCACGACCACGTGCTGGGCATCGGCGGGGCCTCCACCACGCTCGTGCAGTCGACGCCGCGCCGTGCGGTGGACCGCGCCCTGGACCTTGGCACCGGCTGCGGGATCCAGACCTTCCACCTGCTCTCACACGCCCACCACGTGACGGCCACGGACATCTCCGACCGTGCCCTGGCCACCACGCGCTTCAACCTGCTCCTCAACGCGGAGGCCCTCGGCCTGGACCCGGAGGACCTCGATGCCCGTGTGAGCCTGCGGCGCGGCAGCCTGCTGGAGCCGGTGGCCGGGGAGCGCTTCGACATGGTGGTCTCCAACCCGCCGTTCGTCATCACGCCCCGCACTGCGGGCGACGACGCCGAGCGCTACACCTACCGCGACGGCGGCCTGCCCGGGGACCGCCTCGTCAGCGACCTGCTCGGCTCGCTGCCGGACGTGCTCAACCCGGGCGGCACGGCGCACATGCTCGCGAACTGGGAGATCCCCGCCGATCCGGACGCCGGCCCGGAGGAGACGTGGTCCCGCCGCCCGGCGTCCTGGATCGCCCCGGGAATCGGCGCGTGGTTCATCCAGCGCGAGCTGCAGGACCCGTGCGAGTACGCGGAGACGTGGCTGCGCGACGCCTCGCAGCAGCGGGACCTCGCCCAGTACGAGGCCGCCTACCGCGCCTACCTGGAGGACTTCCACTCCCGCGGCGTCACGGCGGTGGGCTTCGGCATGGTGTGGCTCTACCGCCCGACTCTCGAGGACGCTGCTCCCGCACCGCGCGTCTTCGAGAGCATCCCTCACCCCCTCCAGCAGCCGATCGCCCCGGCCCTGGCAGCCGAGTGGGACCGGATGCTGCGCCTCGCGGTCGATGACGACGCCGGGCACGAGGTCGCCGACCTCGGCGACGCCGCGGCCCACGCCAAGGGGACGGTCGACGACGGCGGGCACGGCAGGCAGCGTGAGTCGGGCGCGGCCGCCGGGCACGACCTCGTCGGGACCGCCCACGACGGCTGGCAGGACCGGCACTACACGGTCGCGCAGGACGTGACCGAGGAGCGCCACGGCGCGCCCGGCGCGGAGGACCCAGCCCTCATCCTGCTGCGCCAGGGCGCGGGGCTGCGGCGCACCGTGATCCTCTCGAGCGAGGCCGCCGGTTTCACCGGGGTGTGCGACGGGGAGCTCAGCGCCCGTCAAATCCTCACGGCGCTCGGCTCGCTGCTCGGCTGGGAGGTCGGCCCGGCGCCCCAGCTGCTGCGCGAAATCAAAGCCCTGATCGAGCACGGCTTCCTGGTGGAGGTGTAAGACTGATCCCATGAGTGAGAATGCGAATCCCGTTCAGACCATGGACTCCCAGCGCGTGTGGGAGCTGCTGAGCGAGTTGCCGTACGGCCGTCTGGCCGTGCAGGCGGCGGGATTGGTGGACATCTTCCCGGTCAACCACGTGGTCAGCCACCGCAGGTTGTTCTTCCGCACCGCGCAGGGCACCAAGCTCGCGAGCCTCGTGGTGAACAACCACGTGGCGTTCGAGGTGGACCGGGTGCGCGACGGCCACGTGGAGTCCGCGGTGGTCCACGGCCGGGCCCGCCGGCTGGAGACGCGCGCAGAGCTGGAGGCGGCCGAGCAGCTGCCCCTGCAGCAGTGGGCGCCCACCGAGAAGTTCCACTTCGTGGTCCTTGAGCCGGACGACGCCACGGGACGAGAGTTCACCCTGGGCTCTGACCCGGCGTGACGGTGCGTACCGTACGCTGACGGTTCGGGAGCGGCACGGCACCGGCCCCGGGAAGGACCCGGGCGCCGTCGTGGGGCACCGAGCGCGAGGAACAGGAACAGACCCGGCGAGGACGCGCGGGTCATGACGAGGAGCACTATTGGCATCCAAGGCCACCAAGAACGCCGGTACGGGCAAGAGCCTGCTGATCGTGGAGTCACCGTCCAAGGTGAAGACGATCGCGGGGTACCTCGGGGACGCCTACGAGGTGGAGTCCTCCATGGGCCACATCCGCGACCTGCCCCAGCCCTCGGAGCTGCCCACGGACATGAAGAAGGGTCCGTACGGCAAGTTCGCCGTGGATGTGGAGCACGAGTTCGACCCGTACTACGTGGTCAACCCGGACAAGAAGAAGAAGGTCACGGAACTCAAGCGCAAGCTCAAGGACGCGGACGCGCTCTACCTCGCCACGGATGGTGATCGCGAGGGCGAGGCCATCGCGTGGCACCTGCTCCAGGTGCTCAAGCCGAAGGTCCCGGTCTACCGGCTCACGTTCCCGGAGATCACCAAGGAGGCCATCGAGCGCGGCTTCGGCCAGCTGCGCGACATCGACCAGGACCTTGTGGACGCCCAGGAGACCCGGCGCATCCTGGACCGCCTCTACGGCTACGAGATCTCGCCGGTACTGTGGCGCAAGGTCTCCTCCGGGCTCTCCGCGGGACGCGTGCAGTCCGTGGCTACGCGACTCGTGGTCCAGCGCGAGCGGGAGCGGATCGCGTTCGTCCCCGCCGACTACTGGGACCTCACGGGCCAGTTCGCCCGCCGGGAGGGCCAGGACGCCTGGCGCCCGTTCAGCGCGCGCCTGAGCTCCCTCAACGCTCGCCGCGTGGCCACTGGCAAGGACTTCAACGACCGCGGAGAGCTGAAGTCCTCCGCCGCGGACGGGCCGGTCGCGCTCGACGAGACGGTGGCGACGGCGCTCGCGGCCGGGCTGCAGGACGCCGCCTTCGCGGTCCGCTCCCTGGAGACCAAGCCCTACACCCGCCGTCCGGCGGCCCCGTTCACCACCTCCACGCTGCAGCAGGAGGCGGCCCGCAAGCTGCGGTTCACCTCCCGCACCACCATGCGGGTGGCGCAGCGGCTGTACGAGAACGGCTACATCACCTACATGCGAACGGACTCGGTGGCGCTGTCCGACCAGGCCGTCAACGCAGCCCGGGCGCAGGCCAAGGAGCTCTACGGGGCCGAGTTCGTGCCCGCCTCGAAGCGCGTGTACGCCTCCAAGTCCAAGAACGCCCAGGAGGCCCACGAGGCCGTGCGCCCCGCCGGGGACCGCTTCCGCACGCCGTCGCAGGTGCGCTCGCAGCTGTCCGTGGACGAGTTCAAACTCTACGAGCTGATCTGGAAGCGCACCGTGGCCTCGCAGATGGAGGACGCCAAGGGCAGCACGGCCACCGTGCGCCTGGGGGCCGCGGCCACCGCGGCCGCGGGCGACCATGCCGGGGACGACGCCGAGTTCTCGGCCTCCGGAACCGTCATCACCTTCCGAGGATTCCTGGCCGCGTACGAGGAGGGCCGGGACGTGAACCCGGAGCTCGCGCAGGACTCCGGGAAGAAGTCGCAGAAGGACGAGGACAAGCGCCTGCCCGTGATGTCCGAGGGGGACGCGCTGGACGCCTCCGAGGTCACCGCGGACGGGCACACCACCACCCCTCCGGCGCGCTACACCGAGGCGTCCCTGGTGAAGACGCTGGACGAGCTGGGCATCGGACGTCCCTCCACGTACGCCGCCACGATCTCCACGATCATGGACCGCGGCTATGTGCAGGTGCGCGGCTCGGCCCTGATCCCGTCCTGGCTCGCGTTCTCGGTGGTGCGCCTGCTCGAGGACCACTTCTCGGACTACGTGGACTACGACTTCACGGCGGAGCTGGAGGACGACCTGGACCGGATCGCCTGCGGCGAGGCCGAACGGGTTGCGTGGCTCACCGGCTTCTACTTCGGGGACACCCCCGAGGAGCCCGGGCTCAAGCCGATCGTGGACGACCTCGGGGAGATCGACGCCCGCGCGGTGAACTCCATCCCGGTCACGGACGAGATCACCCTGCGCGTGGGAAAGTACGGCCCCTACCTGGAGTCCGGCGGCGCGGTGGACCCGGAGACGGGCGAGATCACCGACCCCGTGCGCGCGAACGTCCCCCTGGACCTCGCCCCGGACGAGCTGACGCCGGAGAAGGCGCGGGAGCTCATGGAGATCGGCAAGGCGGACGGCCGCGAGCTGGGCGTGAACCCGGAGAACGGCCGGATGGTCGTGGCCAAGGACGGCCGCTACGGTCCGTACGTCACCGAGATCGTGCCCGAGCCCACGCAGGAGGAGCTCGACGCGATCCCTACGGAGTACTACAAGAACGGCAAGCCCAAGCCCAAGAAGATCGAGAAGCCCAAGCCCAAGACGGCGTCGCTGTTCTCATCCATGAACCTGCAGGACATCACGCTCGACGACGCCCTGAAGCTGCTGTCCCTGCCGCGCGAACTCGGCGAGGACACGGACGGCGAGACGATCACCGTGCAGAACGGCCGCTACGGCCCGTACCTGAAGAAGGGCTCGGACTCGCGCTCCATCTCCTCCGAGGAGCAGATCTTCACGATCACCCTGGACGAGGCGAAGACCATCTACGCCCAGCCGAAGCAGCGGGGGCGCCAGGCCGCCAGGCCGCCGCTCGCGGACCTCGGCGCGGATCCGCTCACCGAGAAGCGGATGGTCATCAAGGAGGGCCGCTTCGGTGCGTACATCACCGACGGCGAGACCAACGTGACGGTCCCGCGCGCCGAGGCGATCGAGCAGATCACCGCGGCCCGTGCATCCCAGCTGCTCGCGGAGAAGCGGGCGAAGGGCCCGGCCCCGGCGAAGTCCGGCTCGCGGACCCGCGCGAAGAGCACGGCCACCAAGAGCGCGACGGCCAAGAAGCCGGCAGCCAAGAAACCTGCCGCCAAGAAGCCGGCCGCCAGCAAGGCCGCGGCAAAGAAGTAGCACCCTGCTCCATCGGGGCCCGTCGCCCAGCGGGCCCCGGCACGGCCGCTCACGGGAGCGTCCGCACGCCCTCGACCGAAGCGAAGGAACAGCATGAGGCTCTCCGTCCTGGACGTCGGCTCGAACACGGTGCACCTGCTCCTGCTGGACGTCTACCCCGGGTCCCGCCCGGAGCCGTACGCGTCCCACAAGGTGGCGCTGCGCCTGGTGGACCACCAGGACGAGTCGGGCCGGATCACGGACGAGGGCCGGGACCTGCTGACCGCGTTCGTGGTGGAGGCGCGGGACTTCGCCGTGGAGCACCGGGCGCAGGACCTGCTGGCGTTCGCCACGTCCGCGATCCGCGAGGCCGCCAACGGTGCGCAGGTGCTGGAGCACGTGCAGTCGGTCTCCGGTGTCACGCTCACGGAGTTGTCGGGGGACCAGGAGGCGGCCATCACGTTCTCCGCGGTGCGCCGCTGGTTCGGGTGGAGCGCGGGGCGGATCCTGGACCTGGACATCGGCGGCGGCTCCTTCGAGATGGCCATCGGCACGAACGCGCTGCCCACCGTGGCCACCTCTGTGCCCCTGGGCGCGGGGCGGCTGTACCGCGCCTACCTCGCGGGCGCGGACGTGGCCTCTCCCGCCCAGTTCAAGGCGCTGCGCAAGCACGTGCGGGCCACGCTGCGTCCGGCGGCGGACCGGATCGCGGCCGGGGGACACCCCAACCTGGTGGCGGGCACGTCCAAGACGTTCCGCTCCCTCGCCCGGATCTGTGGTGCGGCGCCGTCGGCCCAGGGCCCCTACGTGCAGCGCGTGATGCACCTGGAGGACCTGCGGCTGTGGACGCGGCGCATGGAGGCCATGTCCGTGGCCGAGCGCGCGGACCTGCCCGGGGTGTCCGTGCAGCGCGCCGCGCAGGTGGTCGCGGGCGCGATCGTGGCGGAGACCGCCATGGACGTGCTCAAGATCGAGACCGTGCAGATCTCCCCGTGGGCCCTGCGGGAGGGTCTGATCCTGCGCCGCATGGACCGGCTGGTGCGGGACTCCGCCAGCGAGACCGTCGACCCGAAGGACCTGGTGGCCAGCTCATGAGCGAGAAGAACGCCGAGTACCGCCCGCACGTGGCGCTGTCCACGAGCTCCCTGTACCCGCAGGGCGTGCCCGAGACCTTCGAGGCGGCCCAGCGGCTGGGCTATGACAGCGTGGAGGTGCTCGTGACGCACGAGCGCATGAGCCAGCTGACCCACCAGCTGCTGGACAGCGTCCAGAAGTACCAGATCCCCATCTCCACGATCCACGCGCCCACGCTGCTGTTCACCCAGCAGGTGTGGGGCAAGTCCTGGACCAAGGTGCAGATGGCCGCGAAGCTCACCCACCAGGTGGGCGCGGAGGTGGTGGTGGTGCACCCGCCGTTCCGGTGGCAGCGCAAGTACGCCCGCAACTTCGTGGCGGGCGTCCGGGAGGTCTCGCGCATGACGGACACCAAGATCTCCGTGGAGAACATGTACCCGTGGCGCGTGGCCGGGCGGGAGGCCGTGGTCTACTCGCCGCACTACAGCCCGCTGGGCCAGGACTACGAGTGGGTCACGTGGGACTTCTCCCACGCGGCCACCGCGAAGATGGACTCCCTCGCGGCGGTCAAGGAGCTCGGCACCCGGCTGGGCCACGTGCACCTCACGGACGGCTCCGGGGAGACGCTCGCGGACGAGCACCTGCTCCCGGGGCACGGTGTGCAGCCGGTCGCCGAGACGCTGGAGTTCCTGCGCGACCAGCGCTGGCAGGGCGTGGTGGGCGTGGAGGTCTCCACGCGCAAGTCCCGGGACGCCGACCAGCGCGACGAGTGGCTTGCGGAGTCCCTCGCCTTCGCGCGGCGGCACATGACGGTGGAAGGAACAGCATCATGACATCGGAATCCTCAGCGGCCGCGGCCTCCGAGCCCCCGGCCTCCGCTTCGCCGGGCGACGACGACGCCGCGTGCGGTTCCGCAGTTCGCCTGCGGCCCGTCACCGGACCGGGGGAGTACCCCGCGCTCGCGCGGATCTGGCGCAGCGCAGTGGATGCGACCCACGACTTCCTGGCGGACGCCGACCGGGACGAGATCGCGTCCCACCTCCAGGGGGACTACTTCCCGGCCGTGCAGCTCACGGTGGCTGAACGGGACGGTGCACCCGTGGGTTTCGCGGGCACCGTGGACGGCGGCCTGGAGATGCTCTTCGTGCACGCCTCCCAGCGGGGCAGCGGCGTGGGCAGCGCCCTGCTCGCGCACGTCGTCGCCACCCAGGGCGTGACCCGGGTGGACGTCAACGAGCAGAACCCCGGCGCGCGCGGCTTCTACGAGCACCACGGCTTCCGCACGGTGGGCCGCGACGAGACCGACGAGGCCGGGCGCCCCTACCCGATCGTGCACCTGGCGCTGGAGGCCTGAGAGGGCGAGGACCCCGGTCGCGGTGGGGCGCGCCGCGCGATAGCGTCGTGGACGAGACCGTGAGCATGACGGCCCCGGGCCCACCGGCCGGTCACGAAAGGTGGGGCCTGGAGCGCGCGTCGCGTACCGAGAGGACTGTTGAGATGAGCGAGACCACCCTGGCCTTCCTGGGAACAGGATCCATGAACGGCGCCATTCTGCGGGGCGTGCTGGCGGGCGGCACGGATGCCGCGGACGTGCGCGCGACGACCCGTTCGACGTCGTCGGCGCAGAAGCTGCGCGAGGAGACCGGCGTGACCGTCTTCGCGGGCGAGGAGAACGAAGACGCGAACACCCAGGCCGTGCAGGGCGCGGACATCGTGCTGCTCGGCGTGAAGCCGTACGCGATCCTGGATCTCGCCCGGGAGATCGCCCCCGCGCTGGACCCGGAGACCGTGGTGGTCTCCGTGGCCGCCGGCGTCACCCTGGAGGCCCTGCAGAAGGCGCTTCCCGAGGGGCAGCCGGTGGTGCGCTCGATGCCCAACACGCCGTCGAGCGCGGGGCGTGGCGCGCTGTCCGTCACCGCGGGGGAGCACACGTCCGACGAGCAGCTCGCGGGCGTCGAGGACGTCCTGTCCGCGGTGGGCACCGTGGTGGAGGTCCCCGAGCACCTGATCCGCGCGGTCACGGGCGTCTCCGGCTCCGGACCGGCGTACGTGTTCTACCTTGCCGAGGCCATGCAGCAGGCGGGCGAGGCCCTGGGGCTGGACCCGGAGACCGCGCGCGTGCTCGCCAAGGAGACGGTCTCCGGCGCCGGCGTGCTGCTGGAACCGCAGGACGCCGATCCCGCGGCGCTGTGCCAGGCGGTCACGAGTCCGGGCGGCACCACGGAACAGGCGATCACCACGTTCGACGAGAAGGGGCTGCGCGACATCATCCGGGCGGGGGCGGAGGCGTCGGCCGCCAAGGGGGATGATATGGAGAAGGAGTACGGCGGCGAGTGAGTCGGCTGCCACGGCCCATCCCACGAGAGAAGGCGGCAGCACCGTGAGCACGTTCGGCATCGAGGAGGAGTTCCTCCTCATGGACGGGCAGGACCACCTGCCCGCGCGGCCCACCCAGCAGCAGTCTGTGCAGCTGACCACGCTGGAGGCCGGAGGGGCGTCCGCGACCCCCGAGTGGCTCGCGTGCCAGGTCGAGGAGACCTCCCCGATCTTTCACGACTCGGCCACTGCCATGGACTCGCTGGTGGAGTTCCGCACGGCCCTGAAAGACGCCGCCGCACCCATGGGGATGGACGTCGTGGGCCTGGCCTCCGCCCCGCAGATCCGCGCCGAGCCCGCGGACCCCTCCTGGAACGAGCGCTACCAGCGCCACTCGCTCCAGACCCCGGCGATCGCCGCGGACCAGTACATCAGCGGTCTGCACGTGCACCTGGGCTTTCCTGACCTCGAGGTTGCGGTGCAGGCGCTCAACGGCCTGCGCGGCTGGCTGCCCGCGCTCGTGGCACTTGGCGCCAACTCGCCCCTGTGGCGCGGCGCGGAGTCCGGGTTCGAGAGCTGGCGCTCCATCCACTACCGCCGCTGGATGGCCAACGGTGTGCCCCCGCACTTCAAGGACCTCGAGGACCACGAGGTGCGCGTGGCCATGCTCAGCGCGTTCGACGTGATCGAGAACCCCTCGAGCCTCAGCTGGCTCGCCCGGCTCTCGCACCGACACGGCACCCTGGAGATCCGGGCGTGCGACGTCCAGCTCGAGGCCCGCGACTCGGTGTCGATCGCGGTGCTGATCCGCGCGCTCGGCAACTACGCGCTGGAGAACCCGCCGGAGATCCAGTTCACGCAGGAGTACCTGGACATCGCCCTGTGGCAGGCCGCCCGCTGGGGTCTGGGCGGGCGCGTCCTGGACCCGGAGTCCGCCGGTCCCGTGCCCGTGGACGCCCTCATCGAGTCCCTGCTGAAGCGGGTCCGCGGGTACTACACCAGCGAGGCGGACCGCGAGTTCGCCGAGGCGGGGATCCACCGCATCCTGAAGAACGGCAACGGTGCCATCCGCCAGCGCCGCGCCTTCTCCCAGGGCGGGCTGCCGGGCCTGATGACCATGGCCTCGGAGGCGATGACGGCACGCAGCTGAGCACAGCGGCGCGGTGTGGGGTGACGACGACGCCGCGCGGCCACTCCTCGTCGTGCGTCTCCCTTGCGCTCGGCCGCCAGTTGCCCGCGGCTTTCGCGCGAGCTGCCCCACCCGCCGCGCCCGCCGGTGACCTGTGCCCGAGTCTGGCGCGTTCGCGCTGACTGCCCGGACCCCGGGAAGGCGGCCGCGCGGCGTCGTCGTGCTGGGCTACGGGCGCGCCGCGAAGCGCTCGATGAGGTCCACGTGGCCCGACACGATCAGCAGGTCCCGGGAGCTCACGGTGGTGTCCGGGCGGGCGTAGGTGAAGTCCTCGCCCGGGGACTTCACGCCCACCACGGTCACGCCGTACTTGGAGCGGATGTCCGACTCACCCAGCGTGAAGCCCTGGGTCTCGCGGGGCGGGTACATCTTGACGATCGCGAAGTCGTCGTCGAACTCGATGTAGTCCAGCAGGCGCCCGGAGACCAGGTGCGCGGTGCGCCGCCCCGCGTCCGCCTCCGGGAAGATCACGTGGTGCGCGCCGATGCGCGAGAGGATCTTGCCGTGCGCCGGGGAGATGGCCTTGGCCCAGATCCGGTCGATGCCCAGGTCCACCAGGTTGGCGGTGATCAGCACCGAGGACTCGATGGACGTTCCCACGCCCACCACCGCGGAGGAGAACTCCGCCGCGCCGATCTGGCGCAGGGCGTCCATGTCCGTGGCCTCGGCCTCCACCACGTGGGTGAGCTGCCCGGACATCTTCTGCACCAGCCCGGCGTCCCGTTCCACGCCCAGCACCTCGCGGCCCTGCTGGATGAGCTGCAGGGCCGTGGCGGCGCCGAAGCGGCCGAGTCCCACGACCAGGACGGGCGCGGAGTGGGAGGAGTTCTTAGCCAATGATCGGCCTCTCTTCCGGGTAGGAGTACAGCCGACGCCGCGAGCGCAGCGCCAGGGCGGTGGCCACCGTGTTGGTGCCGATGCGCCCCACGAGCATGATGACGGACAGCACGATCTTGCCCGCGTCCGGGGACGCCGCCGAGACCCCTGTGCTCAGCCCACACGTGGCGTAGGCGGAGATCACCTCGAAGAGCACGTGGTCCAGCGGCAGGTGCGTCAGCGCCACCATCACGGCCGAGCCCAGCAGCACCACCGAGGCGCCCATCATGATCACGGAGATCGCGATGCGCAGCACCGAGTCGGGGATGGTGCGGAAGAAGGCGATCACGGACTGGTCGCCGCGCGCCTCGGCCAGGATGGCCAGGAAGACGACGGCGAGCGTGGTCACCTTGATCCCGCCGGCCGTGGACGCCGAGCCGCCCCCGGCGAACATCATGGCGTCCGAGAGCAGCAGCGTGACCTGCGAGGTGTCCGGCATGTCCACCAGGTTGAAGCCCCCCGAGCGCATCATCACGGAGGCGAAGAACCCCTGGAACAGGCGTTCCGGTGTGGACATCCCGCCCAGAGTGGCCGGATTGCTCCACTCTACGAGCGTGAACAGCAGCCACGCGAGCACCAGCAGGATGCTCGTGGTGACCACGGTGAGCTTGGCGTTGAGGTTCCACCGGTTGAAGCGGAACCCCACCTGCCGCAGCACGAGGATCACGGGGAAGCCCAGGGAGCCCACGACCACCCCGATGCACACGGGCAGCAGGATCAGCCAGGCGGTGGGCCCGGCGTGGTCGTAGGGCACCAGGCCGTCCGTGTGGGGGGTGAACCCCGCGTTGTTGAAGCTGGAGATCGCGTAGAAGACGCCGTGCCACAGGGCCGTGCCCAGGGGCTCACCCTCCGCGAGGAAGCCGATGGAGAGCACCGCGGCCAGTGCGGCCTCGATGCTGATGGAGGTGATCACGATGATCTGCAGTAGCGAGCCAACCTCTCCGAGGCGCCCGATGTTCAGGGCCTCCTGAGTGATGAGCTTGGACTTCAGCCCGAGTTTGCGCCCGATGGCGAGAGCCAGGATCGAGGTCAGCGTCAGGGTGCCCAGGCCACCCACCTGGATGGCCACGAGGATCACGACCTGGCCGAACACGGACCACTGCGCCGCGGTGGACACGGTCGTCAGCCCGGTGACGGTCACGGCGGAGGTCGCGGTGAAGACGGCGTCCACGAAGTCAGTGTCCTGCCCGTGCTTGGCGGCCACCGGGAGCCACAGCAGCAGTGCGAAACCGAGGTCCACGATGACGAAGACGATGACGGCGAGACGGGCTGGGGAGGAGTTCGCGATCTGGTCGACGAAGTCGCGGACACCGCGTGCGGCGCGCGTGGTGAAGGGTTCCGCATCGGGGGCCTGCGAGGAGGACTCGTCGACGGCGTGCGGCTGCTCGAGCTCGCTCACTGCACCTCCTCAGTGGAATCGTCACTGTGCTCCGGCCTCACTGGTCGTGCGGACCGGGAGGGTTGCGGGACGCAACATGTGCCAGTATCCCCCGATGTGGCGCGCTGCCACGACACCCCCGGTTCCCGAGTGTTCTAATGGGTTTGTGACCTCTGCAACATCTGGCAAAGACGCCGCCGTCCCCACCAGTGTCTACTGGGATCCCCAGCTGCTCAGCTACAACTTCGGGGACTACCACCCCATGAGCCCCACGCGTCTGGACGCCACCATGCGCCTGGTGCAGAGCCTGGGCCTGGACACCGCGGAGAACGTCAGGGTCACGGTGCCGGAGGTCCCGGACGACAGCGTCCTGGAGCTCGTGCACACCAAGAAGTACGTGCAGTCCGTGCGCGCGGTCTCGGAGGACCCCACGCGGCAGATCCCGGAGAGCGGTTTGGGAACCGAGGACACACCGGGCTACGAGGGCATCCACGAGTCCAGTGCCCGTCTGGTGGGCGGCAGCTACCAGGGCGCGATGGACCTGCTCAGCGGAAAGGCCGTGCACGCCGTGAACTTCAGCGGTGGCATGCACCACGCGGCCGCGGACAGGGCCTCCGGCTTCTGCGTGTACAACGACTGCGCGGTGGCCATCCAGTACCTGCTGGACAGCGGGGTGAACCGGGTGCTCTACGTGGACGTGGACGGCCACCACGGGGACGGCACCCAGTCGATCTTCTACGACGACCCCCGGGTCATGACCATCTCCCTGCACGAGACGGGTCTCGCCCTGTTCCCCGGCTCCGGCTTCGCCAACGAGATCGGCACGGGGGAGGCCGCCGGCACCTCGGTGAACGTGGCCATGCCCACGCGCTCGGACGACTCCCAGTGGCTGCGGGCGTTCGACGCCGTGGTGCCGCCGATCGCCCGGGAGTTCCGTCCGGAGGTGATCGTCTCCCAGCACGGTTGCGACTCCCACTTCCATGACGAGCTGACCCACCTGCGCGTGAGCGTGGACGGTCAGCGGCAGATTGCCCTGGCCATGTCGGAACTGGCCGCCGAGCTGTGCGAAGGGCGGTGGATCGCCACGGGCGGGGGCGGGTACGACTGCCACGACGCCGTTCCCCGGGGCTGGGCGCACCTCGTAGGCGTGGCCGCGGGTCACCCGGTGGCGGTCACCACACCCGTGCCGCAGGACTGGCGCAGCTACATGGTGGAGAAGTACGGCGGGAACCCTCCGGAAATCATGGGGGACGAGGTGGACCTGTGGTGGCGCTCGTGGGAGATCGGCTACGACCCCAACGACGAGACCGACCGCAGCATCATGGCCACCCGCAGGGAGGTCTTCCCGCACTGGGGACTGGACCCCTGGTACGACTGATTCCTGCCACGGCTGACCCCGGTGGGACCGAGCTCCGGAAGGACGGGCCCGAGGCCCGGGGCCGCCGCGGATTGGGGCCTGACCAGGCCACCCGTCTAAGGTGTTTCCTATGTCCCACGACGCATATTCCGCTCTGTCCGACGTCACGCGGCGGCGCATCCTCGAGGCCCTGCGCGGTGGTCCGCGACCCGTGGGCGAGCTGGTCACCGAGCTGCAGGTCTCCCAGCCCACGGTCTCCAAGCACCTGAAGGTGCTGCGCGACGCCGGGATGGTCGGAACGCGCCCGCAAGGGCAGAAGCGCTTCTACAGCCTGACGGCGCAGCCGCTCACCGAGGTCGTGGACTGGGTTGAGACCCTGATCGCCGCAGCCGCCACCGGGCCGGCGGAGCAGGACCCGCAGGTGGAGCAGGCTCAGCAGACGGAACCCGCAGCGCCGCGCCCCACCGCAGCTCCTGCCGCGGAGATGGATCCGGGGGCCCCGGAGGGCGACGACGACGCGGCCGGTGTCGAGGACGTCGCGCACGATCCGGAGGCGGATGGCTCCGCCCCCGAGACCGAGCCGGTGGCCGCCCAATCGGCCGAGAGCGACGACGACGCGGTCGCCGCCTCTGCCAACGAGGCCTCCCGTGCCGGGACCACCGACGCCGCCCCGCTCCGGGCGGAACCGGACGAGCGAGCGCTGCCCTGGTTCACCGCGCGGGTGACGGAAATCACGGAAAAGGACGAGGGCGACGTCGTCGAGCCTGACAGCGAGGAGGCCGCCGAGGATGCCGGGACGGGGGAAACCGCCCGGGATTCCGCGGCGGCGGACGAGGCGCGGGATGCCGTCGACGCGGCGGAGGCCGAGAGCGGAGAGGGCTCCCCGGGACCGGAGGAGGAGGTTGAGCAGGGAGAGTCGCAGGTCACAGGGGATACCCTGGACACTGATGTCCACGCCGCGCCGGCCGCCCAGCTCGAGGCTGCGGACGGTGCCGAACCCCGCGACGTCGCGCCCCGCACCACCTCCCCGGAGGTGTTCACGAGTGAGAACGCCGAGCAGCTTCGGCCGCGCGGGGGAGCGCACCGCCGTCAGAGCGGTCTGCTGTCCACCCTGACGGGACTCCGGCGCCGTGGTCGTGGCACACGCCGCGGCTGAGTGGTCATCCGCGAGAGATTCCAAGACGGCAGGAGAGACATGCACGAGAAACTGATCCCCATCCGACAGATCGTCACGGCGCGCAACCCGGGTGAGGCCGAGTTCCACCAGGCCGTGGACGAGGTCTTCGAGTCGCTGGGACCGGTGGTGGCCCGCTACCCGGACCTGCTGGACTCCGCCATCGTGGAGCGCATCTGCGAGCCCGAGCGCCAGATCATCTTCCGGGTGCCGTGGACGGACGACAAGGGCAAGGTGCACATCAACCGGGGCTTCCGCGTGGAGTTCAACTCCGCTCTGGGTCCGTACAAGGGCGGGTTGCGCTTCCACCCCTCCGTGTACCTGGGCATCGTGAAGTTCCTGGGCTTCGAGCAGATCTTCAAGAATGCCCTCACGGGCATGCCCATCGGCGGCGGCAAGGGCGGCTCGGACTTCGACCCGTCGGGCCGCAGCGACGCCGAGATCATGCGCTTCTGCCAGTCCTTCATGACGGAGCTGTACCGCCACATCGGCGAGTACACGGACGTCCCTGCCGGCGACATCGGCGTGGGCGGGCGTGAGATCGGCTACCTCTTCGGCCAGTACAAGCGGATCACCAACCGCTACGAGTCCGGTGTGCTCACCGGCAAGGGGCTGTCCTGGGGCGGTTCGCTCGTGCGCACCGAGGCCACCGGCTACGGCGCCGTGATGTTCGCCGAGGAGATGCTCAAGACCCGCGGTCTGGACCTTGAGGGCCGGGACGTGATCGTCTCCGGCTCCGGCAACGTGGCGATCTACGCGATCGAGCGCGCGCAGGCACTGGGCGCCAAGGCGCTGACCGCCTCGGACTCCAGCGGCTACGTGGTGGACTCCAAGGGCATCGACCTCGAGCTGCTCAAGCAGGTCAAGGAGGTGGAGCGCGCCCGCATCAGCGAGTACGCCGAGCGCCGGGGCCCCAGTGCCCGCCTGGTCACGGACGGCTCCGTGTGGGACGTCCCCGCAACGGTCGCGCTGCCGTGCGCCACCCAGAACGAACTCAACGGCCGCCAGGCCAAGCGGCTGCTGGAGAACGGTGTGGTGGCCGTGGCGGAGGGTGCCAACATGCCCAGCACCACGGAGGCCGTGCACCTGTTCCAGGAGTCTGACGTGCTCTTCGCGCCCGGCAAGGCCGCCAACGCCGGCGGTGTGGCCACCTCCGCGCTGGAGATGCAGCAGAACGCGTCCCGGGACTCGTGGAGCTTCGACTACACGCAGCAGCGGCTGCAGGAGATCATGCGCGGCATCCACGACCGCTGCGCCGGGACGGCCGACGAGTTCGGCATGCCCGGCAACTACGTGGCCGGTGCGAACATCTCGGGGTTCATCAAGGTTACCCGCGCCATGGTGGCGCAGGGGATCATCTGAGGAAACATTCGTCCCCACAGCGGGGCTCTACGGCGGTTCGGCGGCGCCATGACGCCGTCGGACCGCCCCCGAGTTTAGGGTAGGGATCATGGCAACGCATCGAGAGGTTCTGCAGTGGCTCGAGAACGAGCTGTTCGACGGACACCTGGTGCTGGGTCAGCGGCTGCCCACTGACAAGGACCTGGCCGCGATCTTCCGCGTCTCTCGCAGCTCCATGCGCGAGACGCTGAAGATCCTGGAGGCCCAGGGCATCGTCAAGCTCTTCGAGGGCCGGCACCGCAGTATCCTGCCCATCCTGGTGCGTGAACCGGCTGCCTCCGCGGGCCCGGCGCTGCAGCTGCACATGGCCACGTCCGAGCACCCGCTGCGGGACATCGTGCGCACGCGGGTGCTCCTGGAGACGGCGTCGCTGGAGAACGCCGAGCAGCGCAGCGTGCCCCGCGAGGAGCTGCTGGGGATCATGGAACAGATGGACCGGGAGGACCTCGGTCTCAAGCAGTTCCACGACCTCTACGTGAGCTTCCACATCGCACTCGTGAAGTCATCAGGCAACGCGGTGAACGTGGCCCTGTTCACAGCGCTACGGGACTCCATCTACGAGTACACGATGGCTCTGGTGGGCCACGTGCCGCTGTGGTCCACCACGTCCAGCCGCATCCGGGCGGAGCACCGCGCGATCGTGTGTGCGCTGGAGGCGGGGGACCGTACGCTCGCGGCGCGGCTCGTGGCGGAGCACATCGCCTACCAGTACGAGGAGGCGGGGGTGGATCCGGGGGACGCCCGGGCGACTCCGGCCGAGCCCCGCCCGCTCGAGCGCAAGGGCCGTTCGCGCCGCAGGCCTGCGACGATCCGCGGGACCAAGGCGACGGCCGAGCCCGGCGACCCGGACGACGTCGGCGGCCTTGACGACACCCACCGCGCCAGCGCCTGAGGTGCCCGTTTTCCAGCGGAACGGGGTCAGGCGGTAGGGTGGGGCGATAGTTTGCCGTTCATCGGAAGTTGCCCCTGAGTTCCAGGGGCGGTGCGGTGCTCCGGCGCCGCTCCACGCAAACACCACTGTCCAGACAACTGTGAGGGATCCTATGGGTTCGGTCATCAAGAAGCGCCGCAAGCGCATGTCCAAGAAGAAGCACCGCAAGCTGCTTCGCAAGACTCGTCACCAGCGCCGCAACAAGAAGTAGTCGCGCGCCTTGTGACAGGCCCCGTTTCCCCCTGGGAACGGGGCCTTCGTCGTGCACGGGCGCGCAGGGCGAGGGTCCGGGCACGACGTCGCCCGCGCCCTGCCCGGGGTGAGGGCCGGATCCGCGCCGGGCCGAGGGGGGCGTACCGTCCCGCTGCGGGAGGGTGCCCACCCACACCGCGCGGGGCGGTCCGGCCCCGGCGGCGGTGCGTAGCATGGGCGCCATGTCCTCAGAGCACCCCGCCCCCTCCGAGCCCGTGCGGCGAGCAGCACCGCTGCTGTCCGGCGTCGACTGGGCGCGGAAGCCGCCCGCGCACACCGTGACCCTGCTGGGCAGGCCCGGCTGCCACCTGTGCGAGGACGCGCGGGAGATCGTGGTGCCCGTGTGCGAGCAGACCGGCAGCACCTACGAGGAGCGGGACGTCACGGGAGACCCGGAGCTGCTGCGGGACTACGGCGAGCACGTGCCCGTGGTCTTCGTGGACGGTGTGGCGTGGGACCGCCTCCGGGTGGACGCGGACCGGTTGCGCGCCGTCCTCTCCTGAACCGTTCAGCGGTCTCACGGATTGGGGCGTTCCCGGGGGTTTTGAGACACTGGGGACATGCCTTCAGCGACCGTCCACCTCCTGCGCCACGGCGAGGTCCACAATCCCGAGCACGTGGTCTACGGACGCCTGCCGGACTACCACCTCTCCGAGAAGGGCGCGCGGATGGCCGAGGCCGCCGCGGCCGAGCTGGCCCGGCGCGTCCAGGGCGGGGAGAAGATCGCGCACCTCGCGGCGTCGCCCCTGACCCGCACCCGCGAGACCGCGGCCCCGGTGGCCCGCGAGCTCGGCCTGGACGTGCACACGGACGAGCGGCTGATCGAGCCGGCCAACCACTTCGAGGGTCTGCACGTGACCGGGCGCGAGCTGGCCAAGCCGCAGCACTGGCCGTTCATGCTCAACCCGTTGCGCCCCTCCTGGGGCGAGCCCTACCGCAGCCAGGTGCAGCGCATGGCCGAGGCCGTCTGCGAGATCGCACGGGAGGCCGTGCGCCGCGGGGGCGACGGCGCCCAGGCGGTGGCCGTCTCCCACCAGCTGCCGATCTGGCTCACCCGGCTCTCCGCGGAGGGCCGACCGCTGCCCCACGACCCGCGCCGCCGGGAATGCAACCTGGCCTCGCTGACGTCCCTGACCTTCGACGACGTCGACCGCCCCGGGGTGCCCGGCGTGTCCTACAGCGAGCCCGCAGCACATCTGTATCCAGGCGTCAATCAGCTTCCCGGCTCATAATCGGTGTCCCATCCCTCGACCTCTCCTCAGGTGCTGTCCCCGTGAATCCTCTGTTCCGCTCGCCCTCCCGCCCTGCCGCACGAGCCCGTGCGCGCACGGGGCTGGTGGCCGTGGTGGCCGCGCTGGGCCTCGCGCTCGCGGGCTGCTCCACGACCGACGACAACCTGGCGCAGCAGGCGAACGCCGGGGGCGACAAGGGCTACGTGGCCGGGGACGGCTCCGTGAGCGAGTACGCGCCCGCGGACCGCGGTGAGCCGGTGGCCTTCGACGCCGAGATGTTCGACGGCAGTTCGGTGACGGCCGAGAGCCTGCGGGGCAGGCCCGCCGTCGTGAACTTCTGGTACGCCGGGTGCGCGCCGTGCCGCGCTGAGGCCCCGGACCTCGTGGCCCTGCACGGCGAGTACAAGGACCAGGCACAGTTCCTGGGTGTGAACCTGCGCGACCAGCAGGCCACCGCGGAGGCGTTCGAGCGCAACTTCGGGGTGGACTACCCCTCCGCGAGCGACCTCAACGGGGCGGTGCTGCTCGCCCTGAGCGACTACGTCCCGCCGCAGGCCGTGCCCACCACGCTGGTGCTCGACTCCAAGGGCCGGGTAGCCGCCCGCGTGCTGGGCAAGGCGGACAAGTCCACGCTGGACGCGCTGATCAAGGACACGGTGGCCGAGACCGCATGAACGGCAATCCCTTCGCCGAGGTCATCCTCGACGGCTCCCTGATTGCCGCGTTGCCCGTGGCACTGCTCGCGGGCTTCGTCTCCTTCGCCTCACCGTGTGTGCTGCCCCTGGTTCCCGGCTACCTGGGCTACGTCACCGGTCTCACCGGCGCGGACCTGCGGGAGCAGCGGCGCGGGCGGGTGCTCACGGGCGTGGTGCTCTTCGTGCTGGGGTTCTCGCTGGTCTTCGTGGTGATGTCCGTCGTGCTCGCCCAACTCGGTGCGTTTGCATGGTTCCTGGGGCAGCGCTGGATCATGGTGGTGCTCGGGCTGCTCGTGGTGCTCATGGGCATCGTCTTCCTGGGCGGCCTCTCCTGGTTCCAGCGGGACCGCAAGATCGAGCGCCGCCCGCCGCCGGGACTGTGGGGTGCGCCCCTGCTGGGCATGACCTTCGGCCTCGGCTGGGCGCCGTGCATCGGCCCCACGTTCGCGGCCGTGCAGGCCCTGGCCTACGTGGACGGCGCCTCGACCGGCAAAGCTGTGGTCCTCACTGCCGCCTACTGCCTGGGTCTCGGAGTCCCCTTCGTGCTCATCGCCCTCGCGCTGCGCCACGGGATGGGCGCCATGTCCTTCTTCCGCCGCCACCGCCTCACCCTGCAGCGCATCGGTGGCGGGGTGCTCGTCCTCATCGGGCTGGCCATGGCCACGGGTGTGTGGTCGGCGCTGGTGTCCTGGGTCCAGTCCGAATTCGTAACCGATTGGGTGATGCCGATATGACCAAGGCGCCAACACCGCGTGAGCGGAAGGAGCATCGCGCGTCCGTGGAGGTTCCCGCACTGGGGCCCGTGGGCATGGCGCGCTGGGCGTGGCGGCAGCTGACCAAGATGTCCACGGCACTCGTGCTGCTGCTGCTGCTCGCGATCGCGGCGGTCCCGGGCTCCCTGTTCCCGCAGCGCGTGCAGGACCCGGACGCCGTGGCCGACTACATCAAGGCGAACCCCGTGATGGGGCCGTGGCTGGACCGGTTCCAGCTCTTCGACGTCTTCTCCTCCTACTGGTTCTCCGCGATCTACCTGCTGCTGTTCATCTCCCTGGTGGGCTGCGTGATCCCGCGGGCGCTGCAGCACTTCAAGGCGTGGCGCTCCAAGCCGCCGCGCACCCCGCGCCGGATCTCGCGGCTGCCCCAGTACCGCAAGGTCATGCTGGGCGGGCGCGACGGCGCCGAGGCACCCACCCCGGACGACGCCGTCGAGCAGGCCGCGGCCGCCCTGAAGAAGCGCGGCTACCGGGTGCAGGTGCAGGACCTCGGCACCGGGGCGCCGTCGGTCGCGGCCGAGCGCGGGATGCTCAAGGAAGTGGGCAACATCCTCTTCCACGTGGCGCTGCTGGGCGTGCTGATCTCCGTGGCCGCGGGCTCACTGTTCGGGTACAAGGGGCAGAAGGTGATCGTGGAGGGGGAGTCCTTCGTGAACACCCTCGTGGACTACGACTCCTTCAACCCGGGCACCAACTTCAACGCGGACTGGCTGAACCCGTTCTCGGTCACCCTGAACTCGTTCGAGGCCACCTTCAACCGGGACACCTCGGACCCGGACCACTACGGTCAGCCCACCGACTTCAACGCGGACCTCACCGTCCGGGACTCGCCCGGTGCGGACCCGCAGGACGTGCATCTAGCGGTGAACAAGCCGCTGAACGTGGACGGCACCAAGGTGTACCTGGTGGGCAACGGCTACGCCCCGGTGATCCGGGTGAAGGACGGCAAGGGCGACGTCGCCTACGAGGGTCCCGTGGTCACGGTCCCCTCCGACTCCGTCTACACGTCCTCCCTGACGCTGAAGGTCCCGGACGCGCGCCCAGACCAGCTCGGCTTCGTGGGGCTGCTGCTTCCCACCGCTGTGTCCCAGGACGGCTCGATCCCCAAGTCCGTGGACCCCGGTCTGAACAACCCCGCGCTGATCCTCTCCTCCTACACAGGGGACCTGGGACTGGACCGCGGCCAGCCGCAGAACGTCTACGTGCTGGACACCCAGGGGCTCACGGAGCTGAACTCGATGTCCAACTCCAACGGACCCATCCTGCTGGACGGCGAGCACCGGAAGGTGGACCTCCCGGACGGCAACGGCAGCATCGAGTTCCTGGACGTCAAGCGCTACGTGGGCCTGGACGTGCACAGCGACCCCGGGCGAATCCCCGCGTTCGTCTCCTTCCTGGTGGCGTTCGGCGGGCTCATCATGAGCCTGTTCATCGCCCGCCGCAGGGCCTGGGTGAGGGCCACGGAGACCGAGGACGCCCAGGGTGTCCGGTGTACTGTTCTGGAGTACGGACTCCTGGCGCGCGGCGAGGACCACCGCCTCGGCGCGGAGGCGGAGAAACTGACGGCTCTGTGGACGTCACTGTGGGAGGACCGCGGAGTGCGGGAGTACCACCTGAAATCGTCGGATAAGGCGTGAGGCAATGGGCAGCGACATCAATGTGACCTTGGGCAACTGGAGCGAGTGGTTCATGCTCCTGGCCGCGATGACCTACATGGTCGTCTTCGTGGCGTTCGTGTGGGACATGGCCTCCCACTCCAAGACCCTCGGGCTGAGGGAGGAGGAGCGCGCCCGGAAGCGGGCCGCCGCCGAGAACGACTCCCGCGAGCTCGTGGGGGTCGGCGCGTCGAGCGAGGCCAGCGCATCCGCCGACGCGCGCTCCACGGCAAGTGCCACCCACGCTCCCGGCGTCGACGGCGCGGGGACGGGCGGCACCGGGGCGAACGGCGTCGTCGGCAACGGCAGTGCTTCTCCCGCGAGCGCGGGGTCTGCGGCCCCGGGCGAGTTCCGCACCTCTGCGGAGAGCTCCACGAAGGGTGCGGGCGAGTTCGAGGCCCTGAACTACACGAAGGGCGCGCGTCGCCCGGCGGCCCGCGTGGCTGTGATGCTCATGGTCATCGCCTTCGCGCTGCACGTCTTCGCGGTGGTCTCCCGCGGCGTGGCCGCGGACCGGGTGCCGTGGGCCAACATGTACGAGTTCTGCAGCACCGGCGCCATGGTGGTCGCGGGCGTGTACCTGGTGACGCTGATCTTCAAGGACCTGCGCTTCGTGGGGCCCATGGTCTCCGGTCTCGTGCTCATCATGCTGTGCCTGGCGACGATCGCGTTCCCCACCCCGGTCTCCCCGTTGCAGCCGGCGCTGCAGTCCTACTGGCTCATCATCCACGTCTCCATCGCGGTGGCCGCCTCCGGCATCTTCACCATCACGTTCGCCATGGCCGTGCTGCAGCTGCTGCAGTCCCGCCGCGAGAAGCGCCTGGCCCTCGGACAGGAGTCCCGCATGGGCTTCCTGCGCGCGGTCCCCAGCTCCGTGACGCTCGAGAACTTCGCGTTCCGGCTGAACTCCGTGGGCTTCGTGTTCTGGACCTTCACCCTGGCGGCCGGTGCCATCTGGGCGGACCAGGCCTGGGGCCGGTTCTGGGGCTGGGACACCAAAGAGGTCTGGACCTTCGTGGTGTGGACCGTCTACGCGGCCTACATGCACGCGCGTGTGACCCGCGGCTGGAACGGCAACCGCTCCGCGTGGCTCGCGATCGCCGGGTACATGTGCGTGGTCTTCAACTTCACCGTGGTCAACACGCTGTTCCCGGGCCTGCACTCCTACTCGGGGCTGTGAGTCCTCGCGGCCTGTGACCGCCGGGCGCCCGGCGCGTCCTTGCGAGGACGACGCCGCCCGCGTCCCTCACACACACAGAGAGCCCGCTTCCGCACACTGTTGCGGAGGCGGGCTCTCCCACGTGGTGGGACGGTGCCGGGGACTACTTCTCCGGCGCTCCCGGGGCCGGGTCCTGCGGATCCGGAGGGGTGCCGTCTGTTCCTCCGTAGCGGGGGTCCGTGGGGTCCAGGGGCTCGTCCACCACGGGGCGGGCACCGGGGGCTCGGCCCGTGCGCTTGAGCTCGTTCTCCCAGTCCTGCAGTCTGCGGGCCTGCTCCTGCTGCTTGCGGCGCTCCTCGAGGTTGCGCAGGAACTGGGGGTCGTCGTCGGGCCCGCGGCCGCGCTGGGCCTCGCGGGCGGCGTCGTCCGCGCGGGGGCGGCCGAAGAGCAGCCACAGGATGGCCCCGATCACGGGCAGCAGGAGGATCACCAGCACCCACGCCCACTTGGGCAGCGCCCGCACGTCGTAGCGCTGCGACTGCGCGCACTCGATGAGTGCGTAGATGATGACGCCCACAGCCAGTGCGCCCGCTCCGATGATCATGATTGCCCTGCCCATGCGGATCATCCTAGGGGAGTCCCCGCTCACGCACTCGCCGGTGTCGCATGCGGGGACATGCGCCCGGGGAGCGTCCAGCGCGGCCGCCTAGAATGTCCCCGTGAACTTCTTGAAGTATTCCCTGCTGCGCCTGGGCATCCTGGTGGCGCTGTTCGTGCTGTGCCTCTACCTGGGCCTCGGGCTGGTCTTCTCCGGGATCGCGGCTGTGATTGCGGCGTTCGCGATCTGCTACATCTTCTTTCCCAAGCTGCACTACGCGGCGGGGCAGGACTTCCACCGGCTCATCTCGCGCTCGCCCAAGCCGCAGAACCGCGTGGCGCTGGAGGACCAGGAGTACGAGGACTCCTACACGGACGCCGAGGCCCGCAAGGACGTCTGAGGCGTCCGAGGGCCTGCAGCACCTCCCCAGTTCCACTGTGCCTCGACGCGCACGGCGCCGGGTCAGTGCGGAGACGAGCGGGCGACGTCGTCGTGAGCCCGCGGCGGCTCAGCCCACGTACTGGAAGACGAGCACCGCCACGGCGTACAGGACGGTGACGCCCAGGCTGATGAACCCGCACTGCTTGAGCACGGGGATCAGGCCGCGGCGCTCGGTGCTCTTGAGCACGGTGATCGCGGCACCCACGGCCAGCGGGCTCATGGCGTAGACCAGCAGCACCCACGGGTTGTGGGGGACGATCAGCAGGGGCAGGACCATGCCCACGAACAGCTCCGCGGTGAATGCGAGCCGCGCCTTGGGATCGCCGAGCCGCACGGCCAGGGTGCGCTTGCCCACCGCCTCGTCCCCGGGGATGTCCCGGATGTTGTTGGCCATCAGCAGGGCGCACGCGAAGAGGCCCGTGGAGATGGCGAGCACCCACGAGTCCAGGTTCAGACGACCCGCCTGCGTGATGGTGGTGCCGAGGGTGGCCACGAGACCGAAGAAGATGAAGACGAAGACGTCCCCCAGGCCCATGTACCCGTACGGCTTCTTGCCGCCCGTGTAACCCCACGCGGCCGCGATGGCCAGCACGCCGACGGCGCCGAGCCACCACTGCCCGGAGAGCGCCACCAGTGCCACGCCCGCCACGGCTGCGAGGCCGAAGCACGCGAACGCGGCGAGCTTGACCTGGCGTGGCGTGGCCGCGCCGGAGCCGGTGAGGCGGAGGGGACCCACACGCTCGTCGTCGGTGCCGCGCACGCCGTCCGAGTAGTCGTTCGCGTAGTTCACGCCGATCTGCAGCAGCAGGGCCACGAGCAGCGCCAGGACCGCGGGGACGAGGTGCGCCGCGTGCACCGCCTGTGCGGCGGCGGTCCCGGCGATGACCGGTGCGGCAGCCATGGGCAGCGTCCGCAGACGAGCCCCCTCGACCCACTGAGCTGGTGTGGCCACGGTGCAACAACCTTTCGAGGACGGAAGACGGGTTCCCCTCATTGTCCCACGCGCTGTGCACCCGCACACGCCAGCTGCACCCCGGGGTGGATGCCGTCGCGGCGTCGGGTGGCTACGTGCGATCGGGTGTCGAAGGAGCCGGTTCCTGGAACAGCGCGGCGGCCGCGGAGCGGTCCGGTTTGCCGGTGGGAAGCATCGGCAGCTGCGCCACGTGTCGCCACAGCTTGGGAACCGCCGGGGCGCCGAGCGACTTGCGCACCGCCTCGGAGAGCTCGCGTTCGAGCACCGCCGCGTCCGTTCCCGGCCGGGAGGCCAGTACGGCCGCCACGCTCTGCCCCCACTCCGGGTGCGGCACCGGGACCACCAGCGCCTGCCGGACCCGCTCGTCCGCTTGCAGGACGCCGGAGACCATTCCGGCAGAAACCTTCACGCCTCCGGTGTTGACGACGTCGTCCGTGCGGCCGAGCACCGACAGCGTCCCGCGCTCGTCCAGGGCCCCGAGGTCGTCCGTGCGGTACCAGCGGATGCCGTCCACCACGCGGAAGTGGGCGCCGGTCTGGCCCGGGTCGTCCAGGTACCCCGCTGCGACGACGGCTCCGCCCAGCCAGATCCGTCCCTCGCGGGAGGTGGCTGCCGGTGCGGTGGGCGCCGCTGAGGTGGGGGTGCACCCGCCGGAGGACGCGGCAGGGAAGGGGCTCTGTTCGGCGGCGTCCGGGGGCGAGCCCGCCGCAGTGGTGAGCTGCGCGCGCGAGGCTGCGGGAGCGGCGTCGTCGGACACCAGGCGGACGGCGACGGCGTCCAGGGGCGTGCCGTCGTACACGCACCCGCCGCACGTCTCGGACATTCCGTAGGTGCGAACCACGCGGACGCCGGCCGCCGCGGCGCGCGCGGCGAGGTCCGGGGAGAGCGCGGAGCCGCCCACGAGGACGGCGTCAAAGCGGGCGAGGGCGGCGACGGCGCGGGGGTCGGGGGAGCCGTCCGCGGGGTCCAGGATGCGCTGCAGCTGCGTGGGGACCACCGAGACGTAGCGGACCGGGTGGTCCATGCCTTCGGCGGCATCCGCGAACGCCTCGGGGGTGAAGTGCTCGGTGGCCATGACCACCGGACGCGTGCCCGCGAGCACCGAGCGCGCGAGCACCTGCAGACCGGCGACGTAGTGCGCGGGAAGGCACAGCAACCACTGCCCAGGCCCGGAGGTCGCCCGTTCTGTGGCACGGCCGGAGGCCGCAAGCGCCTCGGTGGTCAGGACCGTCTTCTTGGGACGGCCCGTGGACCCGGACGTCGCCACGACCACTGCGGGCCCGGGCCGGGAGAGCACCGTCTCCAGGCGGGGCAGCAGGTCGAGGGGGTCACCGGCCACGGGACCGTCGAGCAGGACGACGTCGCCGGGCAGGGACTCCCGCGTGGGCGCCGTCAGGGGTGTGCCGGGAAGCTGCGTCACGCGGTGCCCGTCAGAAGTAGTAGGGGAACGCGGACCAGTCCGGGTCCCGCTTCTGGAGGAAGGCGTCGCGGCCCTCGACGGCCTCGTCCGTCATGTAGCCCATGCGGGTAGCCTCGCCGGCGAAGACCTGCTGGCCCACCATGCCGTCGTCCGGGAGGTTGAACGCGTACTTGAGCATGCGCACGGCCTGCGGGGACTGCGAGGTGATCTTCCGGGCCCACTCCACGGACGTGGACTCGAGCTGCTCGTGCGGGACCACACGGTTCACGGCGCCCATCCGGTGCATGTCCGCGGCGGAATACTCGTCCGCGAGGAAGAAGATCTCCCGGGCGAACTTCTGGCCCACCTGGCGCGCAAGCAGCGCTGAGCCGTAACCGGCGTCGAACGAACCCACGGTGGCGTCCGTCTGCTTGAACTTGCCGTGCTCCGCGGAGGCGATCGTGAGGTCGCACACCACGTGCAGGGAGTGCCCGCCGCCGGCGGCCCACCCGGACACCGCAGCGATGACCACCTTGGGCATCGTGCGGATCAGCCGCTGCACCTCCAGGATGTGCAGCCGGCCGGCGCGGGCGGGGTCGATCGAGTCCGCCGTCTCACCCCCGGCGTAGTGGTAGCCGTCCCGGCCGCGGATGCGCTGGTCGCCACCGGAGCAGAAGGCCCAGCCGCCGTCCTTCGAGGACGGCCCGTTGCCCGTGAGGATCACCGCGCCCACGTCCGAGGACATGCGGGCGTGGTCCAGTGTGCGGTACAGCTCGTCCACGGTGCCGGGGCGGAACGCGTTGCGCACCTGCGGGCGGTCGAACGCGATGCGGACCCAGGGCAGGTCCCGCACCACGGAGCCGTCCGCGGCGCGCTCCACGCCGCGGTGGTAGGTGATGTCCTCGAGCTCGGCGAAGCCCTCCACGGGACGCCACTGCTGGGGGTCGAAGATCTCGGACGCCCGGTCCGGAAGTTGCGCGTTGGTCATGGGTACCACTGTAGGACGGGCGCCGGGGGCCGCGCGCCGCACCCGGACGGTGGGGTCCTGCGAGTGCATGGTCGTGCGCCGCCGTGCTCTGGAGCGGCGCCGTCACGGCTGGGCGGAACACTGGACGCGCCGTCCGCTTTCGGCGGATGATGCGTCGATGCTCCCTGAACTGACGACGATCGCGTGGGCCGGGCTGGTCTGCGGGGCCCTGCTCGTGGGGTTCTCCAAGACCGCCCTGCCCGGCATCAACACCCTCGCGGTGGCGCTGTTCGCCGCGGTCCTCCCCGCCAAGGCGTCGACGGGCGCGCTGCTCGTGCTGCTGCTCGTGGGCGACTGCTTCGCGCTGTGGAACTACCGCCGCCACGCGCACTGGCCCACGCTGGTGCGGATGATGCCCGCGGTGGTCGTGGGCCTCGCCGTGGGCGGCGTGTTCCTCGCGTTCGCGGGAGACTCGCTCGTGCGCAGGGTCATCGGCATCCTGCTGATCCTGCTCATGGGGATCACGCTGTGGCAGCGCCGTGCGCGGCGTCGAGCAGAGGAGGCGGCGGCCGGTGACGCTGCGGGGGGCGACGTCGGAGCGCCCGGTTTCGGGGCGGCGTCTGGTTCGGGCGGGGCGTCCGGGGCGACGACCGGTTCGGGGGCCGGGGGCGGCGACGTCGCCGCGTCGTCCGAGGAGCCCCACGGCGCGACTCGCCTCGCTGCGGCAGGCTACGGGACCCTGGGCGGGTTCACCACGATGGTCGCCAACGCGGGCGGGCCGGTGATGTCCATGTACTTCCTGGCCGCGCGGTTCCCCAAGCACGCGTTTCTGGGGACGGCAGCGTGGTTCTTCGTGACCATGAACCTGCTCAAGGTCCCGGTCTCGGTGGGCCTGGGGCTCATCACCACCCACACCCTCGTGATGGACGCGGTCCTCGTGCCCGGGGTGGTGGTCGGCGCACTGGTGGGCAAGTGGGCGCTCGCCAGGATCGCGCAGCACGTCTTTGACACCGCCGTGATCGCGGTGACCCTGCTGGGGGCGCTCTACCTGCTGGTGTGAGGGGGACGCCCTCGGAAGGAGAGCCCCGGCGACGTCGTGGAGAAGCTACTTGTTGTTCACGGTGAAGATCGCGCCGGTGGTCACGTCCTTCTCCACCGCCTCCAGTGAGCGCCCGCGGGTCTCCGGCAGGAACTTCCACATCACCAGCGCGGCCACCGCGTTCACAGCCGCGAAGCTGAAGAACGACCCGTTGATCCCGATGCCCGCGATCAGGGAGGGGAACGCCCAGCTGAGGAGGGCGTTCGCGGTCCACATGCAGAACACGGACACGCCCACGCCCACTGCGCGCATGTGCAGGGGGAAGATCTCCGAGAGCAGCACCCACGTGGCCACGTTCAGGAACGTCTGCATGGACCCCACGAAGCACACGATCAGCACCAGGATCACGAAGGGCCGGGCGGTGCTGCCCTCCGGGAAGTACATCGCGGACAGGCCGATCAGCACGTGGAAGATGGTGACGAGGCTGTAGCCGGTGATGACGGTCGTGCGGCGGTTGATCTTCTCCATCATCCACAGGGCGATGAACCCGCCGACGACCGCAATCACGCCCGGGGCGATGTTCGCGATCAGGGCGGCGTCGGCCCCGAAACCGGCATCCCGCAGGATGATCTGGCCGTAGTACATCACCGAGTTGATGCCGGTGAGCTGCTGGAAGACGGCGAGCGCGATGCCCACGAGCAGGATCCGGACCAGCCACTTGTTGGTGAGCACCGAGGAGATGCCGGTCTTGTGCTCCGTGGCCTCGAGCCTGCTGACGCGCTCCACCTCGTCCATCTCGGCCTCCGCGCGCTCCTCAGAGCGGACGGTCTTGAGCACCTCGAGGGCCTCGTCGTAGCGGCCCTTGGAGATCAGCCAGCGGGGGGACTCGGGCACGCGCAGCATGCCGAAGAAGAGGAAGATCGCGGGAATGGCGCACACCGCGAGCATGATTCGCCACACGCCGTCGAGGTGTCCCAGGGTGTTGCCCAGGATGGCGTTCACGATGAACGCGGCGAGCTGGCCGATCACGATCATCAGTTCGTTGCGCCCGGACAGCGAACCCCGGATCTCGTACGGGGCGAGCTCCGCGAGGAACACGGGAACCACCGTGGAGGCGCCGCCCACCGCGAGGCCCAGGAGGAAACGGCCCACCAGCAGCACCGCCAGCCCGGGGGCGAAGACGCACGCCAGGGTTCCGACGAGGAACAGGACAGCCAGGAGCAGGATGGTCTTGCGGCGACCCCAGCCATCTGAGAGACGTCCGATCGAGACGGCGCCGAACGCCGCACCGATGAGCAGCGTGCTCGTCACCGTGCCCTCGGACTTCTCGTCCAGCCCCAGCTCCTCGGACATCGGCAGCAGCGCACCGTTGATCACGCCGGTGTCGTAGCCGAAGAGCAGCCCGCCGAACGTGGCCACGAGGGCCACCATGCCGAGGCGTCTGGAGTGGGGGCCGGAGGTCAGAGGTGGGAGTTCCGCGGCCCCGGATCTCTCGGCCGCGGGGGTGGCCGGTGCGTTCGACATGGTGACTCCTTCGTCCTGGTGAGCGGCTCAGCGCGCGCTGTGGGCCTGGTAGATCTTCTCCCGTACGGCCCCCGAGCGGTAGCGGAGAAACCTCGGAGGCGTTCCTCGCGGACACGGTGACGCCACACGAGCGCGTCGGGCCCCTCCGCGATACTGGGGACCATGCCCTTCTTCGACCTGGACCGGATCGGCCGGGACCTCCCCTTCGCACGCGCCGTCCCGCAGCTGCGCGAGGCCCTGCGCGGCGGGGTGGCGGTGGTGCAGGCCCCGCCGGGCACGGGCAAGACCACGGTGGTCCCGCCGGTCGTGACGGAGTTCGTGGCGGGTGACGACGACGCCGCCCCCGGCCGCGTCGTCGTCGTCCAGCCCCGGCGCGTGGCCGCCCGGGCCGCCGCTCGCCGACTGGCCACGCTCACGGACTCCCGGCCCGGCGACGTCGTCGGCTGGAGCGTGCGCGGCGAGCGCCAGGTGGGTCCGCGGACCCGCGTGGAGTTCGTGACGCCCGGCATCATGCTGCGCCGCCTGCTGGCGGACCCCGAGCTTCCGGGCACCGCCGCCGTGGTGCTGGACGAGGTGCACGAGCGCGGCGTGGAGTCGGACCTGCTGGTGGGCATGCTCGCGGAGCTGCGGCAGCTGCGCGAGGACCTCACGGTGGTGGCGATGTCCGCGACCGTGGACGCCGCCCGCTTCGCCGCACTGCTCGGCGGGGATGACCCCGCTCCGGTGGTGGACTGCCCGTCTGCCCTGCACCCGCTCGACGTCGTGTGGCGGCCCGGCCCTCAGCGTCTCGACGAGCGCGGGGTCACGCCCGCGTTCCTCTCCCACGTGGCCCGCACTGCGGCCGACGCCCACCGACGCGCCCTGGCCGGGGACCCCTCCGTGGACGCCCTCGTCTTCCTCCCCGGTGCGCGCGAGGTCTCCCGGGTGGCCGCCGAGCTGCGCGGCCCCGGCGTCGAGGTCCTCGAGCTGCACGGCCAGCTCACCCCGCGCGAGCAGGACCGCGCGGTCGCGGGCCGTGCCCCGGGGGACCCGCCGCGGATCGTGGTGAGCACGTCCCTCGCGGAGTCCTCGCTCACGGTCTCCGGTGTGCGCCTCGTGGTGGACTCCGGCCTCGCGCGCCAGCCCCGCAGGGACGCCGGGCGCGGAATCTCCGGGCTCGTGACCGTCTCGGCGTCCAAGGCCTCCGCGGAGCAGCGCGCCGGCCGCGCCGCCCGCCAGGGACCGGGCACGGTGGTGCGCTGCTACGACGACGCTGCCTGGGGCGCCATGCCCGCCCACACCGTTCCCGAGGTGCGCACCGCTGACCTGACCTTCGCGTGCCTCGCGCTCGCCGTGTGGGGCGCACCCGGGGGAGACGGGCTCGCCCTGCCGGACCCGCTGCCGCCCCGCGCCCGGGCAGATGCCGAGGAGGTGCTCCGGGGGCTCGGCGCCGTGGACGAGGGCGGACGAGCGACGGAGCTCGGCCGGCTGCTCGTGACCCTGCCCGTGGAGCCGCGCTGGGGCCGCGCCCTGATCGACGGCGCCGAACTCGTGGGCCCGCGCCTCACCGCCGAGGTGCTCACGGCACTTTCGGACGCCCCCAGGATCCAGTCCGCGGACATTCACTCTCATCTGCGGGGGCTGCGCTCGGGCCGGGGGAGCGAGGCGCAGCGGTGGGGGCGCGACGTCGCCCGGCTGGAACGCATTGCCCCCGCCCCCAACGGCGCACCGCCCACCGTGCAGGATGAGTCACATGCCGACCCGGTACCGGGCTGGTGACTCAAGCGAAAGGAATCAGATCATGCCTGATCTCGGAGGACTCGCGGACAAGGCCAAGGACATGGCCGGAGACCACCAG
>NZ_RBMB01000086.1:0-248 GCF_003989485.1 Kocuria sp. HSID17590
TCGGTGGCCGGGTAGGGGTCGAGGTCTCCCGGATGATGGAAGTTCTTCACGCTCGCCATCCCGAAAGACCTCGACGTGCTCCACCCTACTTTCGCGACCCCTGACCTGACCACGTTCTGCCGCCTCGTCGCCGTCGGCCAGCTGATCGAGCCGGATCGGGCCACGATCGAATGCCGCGTCGTCGAGGACGACCCGTGGTGTCGGAAGTGCGGTGTCGAGGGCGTGCCGCGGGACACGGTCACGCGTCG
>NZ_RBMB01000087.1:0-222 GCF_003989485.1 Kocuria sp. HSID17590
GCCTCGTCGCCGTCGGCCAGCTGATCGAGCCGGATCGGGCCACGATCGAATGCCGCGTCGTCGAGGACGACCCGTGGTGTCGGAAGTGCGGTGTCGAGGGCGTGCCGCGGGACACGGTCACGCGTCGACTGGCGCACGAGCCGTTCGGGCACCGGCCGACGACCCTGCTGGTGCGGGTGCGCCGGTACCGGTGCGGACACTGCCGGCGCACGTGGCGGCAGG